>JAIXTR010000588.1 GCA_027483845.1 Caulobacteraceae bacterium
CGCCGTCGGCGAGGGACTTCGATGGCGGCGCGCGTCCAAACAGACTCATCGTCTGAGATTTAGGGTGTCATCCCGGTTTCGCGAAGCGGACCGGGATGCGTTTTCCCGAACCTGACGCTCAGCCCTTGGCGGCGCGCGGACGGATCGGAACCACTTCGCCCGCCGAAGCAGCCTTGGCCTTCGCCTTGGGACGTACGCCGTGCACCATCTGCGAGTGCTCCATCTTGCGGATGAAGTCGCGCACGCGGGGATAGATTTCCTCGCGGAACCGCTTGCCGTTGAACACGCCGTAGTGGCCGACGTGGGGCTGGATGTAGTCTTCCTTCAGCTCCGGCGGCAGGCTGAGGCAGAGGAAGTGCGCCGCCTGCGTCTGGCCAATGCCGGAGATGTCGTCGTTCTCGCCCTCGACGGTCATCAGCCCGATGTCGGTGATCCGCTCGGGCCGGACCCGGCGCTCGTCGTGGAACAGTTCGCCCTTCGGCAGCAGATAGCGCTGGAACACGACGTCGATGGTCTGGAGGTAGAACTCCTCGGTCAGATCCAGGACCGACAGGTACTCGTCGTAGAATTCCAGGTGCTTGTCGGCCTCGTCGCCGTCGCCGGCCATCAGCTGGGACAGGTAGCGCATGTGCGCTTCCTTATGCTTGTCCAGGTTCATCGACATGAAGCTGGCGAGCTGGACGAAGCCCGGATAGACGCGCCGGCCGGCGCCCAGGTAGGGCGGGGGCACGTTGTAGATCATGTTGGTCTCGAACCAGGCGAAGGGCCGGTCCTCGGCCAGCTTGTTGGTGACCGTCGGTGAGAGGCGCGCATCGATCGGCGAACCCATGAAGGTCATGGAGGCGGGACGGCTCTCTTCCTTGTCCTCGGCCATGAGGGCTGCGGCGGCGAGGACCGGGGGGCCAGGCTGGCAGACCGCCACCACGTGAGGCCGGGGACCCATCTGGCGCAGGCAGTCGCGGATGTGGTCGATATAGTCGTGGAAGTCGAAGCGCCCTTCCACGAACGGGACGTCGCGGGCGTTGGTCCATTCGGTGATGAACACCTCATGGTCCTGCAGGAAGCCCTCGACCGTTCCGCGCAGGAGCGTGGCGTAGTGGCCGCTGAGCGGGGCGGCGATCAGCACCGCCGGCTCCAGCTCGGTCTTGCCGGCGCGGCGCAGGTCGCTGGTGTCGCGGGCGAAGTGGGTCAGTTTGCACCAGGGCGTCGACCAGACGGTCGTCGGGCGCACGCGCACGGGCTGGCCGTTGATCTCGACGGAATCGATCCGCCACTCCGGCTTGCCGTATCGGCGGGTCAGGTTGGCGAACAGGTCCGAGGTGGCGAACAATCGTCGGCCGAGATCGGTCTGGGCGGCCGGATTCGCGGCCGAACTCCAGAAGTCCCGGGTCGCCAGAGCGGCGAACCGCAGCGGGGAGGCGGCATAGTAGCCGGCTTCGTAAAGGGTGTAGAGCATGCAGACCCTGCCTTTGTGCGCTGCAGCATAACATGCGGAACGTTAATAGGCTCCACAAGCTCTAGGTTGCTGAACGTCGCAGGTGTCAGCAGGATTCCGCGTTCGCGCCCTGTTTCATGGCGGCCTTGATCTTGGCGGCGGTCTGTTCGGGCGTCAGATCGTAGGGCAACACGCAGGCGAACCGGCCTTTGGGGTTCATCAGGTAGCTGTAGGCGGCGTGGTTGACCGTGTAGTCGTCGCCCTCGCCCACCTTCTGATAATAGACGCGGTAGGCCTTGGCGGCGGCGTCCACCTGCGCCTGCGACCCCGTCAGGCCCACCAGCCGCTTCGGAAAGGCGTCGTTGGCCACATAGGCCTTCATCTGCGCCACCGTGTCCCGCGCCGGATCCACCGACACCAGGACGGCCTGGAACTTGTCCGCATCGGCGCCGAGCAGGGGTTCGACCTGCGCCAGCTCGAAAAGGGTGGTCGGGCAGATATCCGGGCAGTGGGTAAATCCAAAGAACACCACACTCCACTTGCCCTTGAGCAAGTCCTGGTTGACCGTACGCCCGGATGTGTCGACCAACTGGAAGGGGCCGCCGACCGCGACGCTTTGTGGTTGGGGGCCGAGGACGCCTTTACGAACGGCAAGGCCGGTGAGGATCGCGAGTGAGAGCGCCAGGACCGCGATGAGAGCCAGGATGCGCCTGGACATGGATCAATTCCTTGCTGTCTGCGGGCCCGCCGCGCGTCAGGCCCCGCCCACGTGAGCGATCCGCCGCTGACCCACGACCTCGATACGGCCCCACCCATGGGGGCGCAAGACGTCTGGGATAGCGCCGCCATTCGCCGAGGGCACCTGCGGGTGCGGACGCTGGTCACCTTGCGATGGATGCTGATCGCGGGCGAGATCGCGCTTCTGGCCGCCATGGCCTTCCTGCTGCATGCGCCCGCGCCCTTCTTCCTGTGCGCGATCGTCGTGGCCGGCGGGGGCTTCGTGAATCTGCTGACCGGCGTCGCCTCGGCGCCCCAGCGGGTGATGGGCGACCGCGAGGCCACGGCCCAGCTGGCGTTCGACGTGCTGCAGATGTCCCTTCTGCTGGGCTTGATCGGCGGCACGGCCAATCCGTTCGTGCTCATCCTGCTGGCGCCGGTCACCCTGGCCGCGGCGACCTTGCCGCTCCGACCCCTGCTGGTGGTGGCGATCCTGGCTGCGGCCCTCTCCATACTGCTGGCGATTGTCTCGCTGCCTTACCCGACCCTCAATCCCGAGCCGCGGCTTTCACAGGAGTTCCGTCTGGCGGCCGGGATCGCCAATGTCGCCGGGATCGCACTCGTCGCCGGCTACGTCCGCCAGTCGGTGGTGGAGGCCGCGCGGATGGCCCTGGCGCTGGACGTCACCCAGACGGTCCTTGCCCGAGAACAGAAGCTGTCGGCCCTCGGCGCGCTCGCCGCGGCCGCCGCGCATGAGCTGGGCACGCCTTTGGCGACCATCTCCATCGTCTGCAAGGAGATGGCGCGTGAGGCGACGACGCCCCAGGTCAAGGAAGACGCCGAGCTGCTGATCGCTCAGGCCGAGCGGTGCCGCGAAATCCTCAAGCGTCTGGCCGCGACCCCCGACAAGGCCACCGACGAGGTTCACGAGCGCCTGTCGCTGCGCCAGCTCGTCCAGGAGGTGATCGAGCCGCACGCCAACGCCTCGAAGGACGTGCGCGTCGAGGCGATCGTCACCGGGGCCAAGGATGTGAAGACTCCCGACATCCGCCGGCTGCCTGAGATCACCCACGCCTTCACGACCTTCGTCGAGAACGCGGTCGACTTCGCCAAGTCCGAGATCCTGGTTTCCGCGCGCTTCGACGCCGACAGCGTCTGGATTGAGGTGCGCGACGATGGTCCGGGTTTCGCCCCGGATATTCTCGCCAAGCTGGGCGAACCCTATGTGACCAGTCGACCCGGCGCCGAGGGCTCGCGGACGGGCCACATCGGCATGGGACTGGGATTCTTCATTTCGAAGACACTTTTGGAACGAACGGGAGCGCAGGTTACCTTCCACAATGCGCGGCCTCGTGGCGCCGTCGTGGCGGCCCGCTGGCCTCGCGCCCTGGTTGAGGTTGTTTGACGTACACGGCACAACGCTTGCAGAAGCGCACCCAAGTGCGACACTCTGCCGCAAGCGAGAGGGGAACGCATGACTGACCTGTCCGCCGAAGTAACGGCCCTTGCTGATCGGAGCCTTCTGGTTCTGGACGATGACGCCCCGCTCCGGACGCGCTTGGGCCGGGCCCTGGAGCAACGCGGGTTCGAGCCGACGCTGGTCGGCAGCGTTCAGGAGGCGATCGCCGCGGTTCGCGTCCACGCCCCCGCCTATGCGGTGCTGGATATGCGCCTCGAGGACGGGTCCGGGCTGAAGGTCGTCGAGGCGGTGCGCGACGCCCGACCCGACGCCAAGATCATCATGCTGACCGGCTACGGCAACATCGCGACGGCGGTGCAGGCGGTGAAGGCCGGGGCGGTGGATTATCTCTCCAAACCCGCCGACGCCGACGACGTGGTCCGCGCGCTGCTGGCCCGCGGTGACGCCGCGCCTGCGCCGCCGGACAACCCGATGAGCGCCGACCGCGTCCGTTGGGAGCACATCCAACGGGTCTACGAGCTCTGCAATCACAATGTCTCGGAGACCGCGCGCCGCCTCAACATGCACCGTCGGACCCTGCAACGGATCCTTGCCAAGCGCGCGCCCCGCTAGGGACTGGGCCTCAACCTAAAGGGTCGTCGCGGCGGCGCCGGCGGCCCGAAGCGCGGCCAGACGCGCGAACGCCAGGGTGAGGGCCTTGCGGCGGGCGCCGGCCAGCGGCTCCAGTGAGGCCTCGCGAAGGATCGCGCCCCCGAAGGCGTCGGCGATGATCAGACCTGGCTCCTCGGGCAGCACCTCGCGTGGGAATTCGGGGGCGACGGCGAAGGCGAAGGCGTCGCAATAGGGCCGGTACTCCGGCCACTTCAGATCGACACGAAAGTCCTCGATCCCCGATTTCACCTCGACGATGAAGATCTGCCCCTTGGGACCCAGCGCCATCAGGTCGGCGCGACGGCCGTTGGGCAAGGTCACCTCGCTCAAGGGGGCGTAGCCCAGCGCCGTCAGCAGACGTGCGGCCCCGCGGGTGACGGTGGCGGTGGTCTCCGGGCGGGAAAGGCTGACGAAAGCGACGTCCATGCCGCTACCTTGTTCCGCCTACGTTCCGCGCGCAAGGCCCCTGGTCAGCTCCGGGCGGGCGAGGGGAACTCCAGGCGGCCCACGTCGAAGCCGAGCTGGCGGATGCGGGCCAGCGCCTGGGCCTTTATGGCGGCGGACAGCACCGGCTTCTGCGACATCAGCCACCGGTACTTGCCGTTGGCGGTTGCCAGCACCAGCCATCCCTGATCCGGCTTGTGAGCAACGACCACGTAGTCCTGGCTGACGACGCCACCGAAGAAGCTCATCTTCAGCTTCGCGTTGGTGCGCGGATCCGAGACCGTGGCCTTGGCCTTCCAGGTCTTGAGCGCGCCATCGGACCCGGCCTTGCGGCAGGACTGAACCACGGCGAAGCCCGCGGCTTGGGGCGTCCAGTCCGAAGCCCCCGCCAGACAGCCGTTCTGCAGCGCGTTCGGGACCCGCGCCACCTCGTACCAGCGGCCCATCATCTGGGCGATCTCAATGCGGCCCGTCGGCTCCACGCCGGCATCGGCGGCGGCGGGGAACAGCATCAGGCAGGCGGCCACGGCCGCGAGGGTGAG
>JAIXTR010000093.1 GCA_027483845.1 Caulobacteraceae bacterium
CCCGTCGACGCTTCGGCCTTGCCCCGCCGCAATTCGATCAGCTTCACGCAGCCGATCGAGACGAAGTAGAGCATCACGATCGGCGTGGCCAACATCAGCTGGCTGATCGGGTCGGGCGGCGTGACGATGGCGGCCACCACGACCACGGCGAACACCGCGTAGCGCCAGCCCTTCCACAGCATCGCCGAATTGACGATGCCCGCCAGGCCCAGCAGGCTCAGCACCACGGGAAGCTGGAAGCAGAGACCGAAGGCCAGCAGCAGAGTCGTCACCAGGGTCAGATAGTCCGAGACCTTGGGCAGCAGCTCGACCGCGATCCCCGCCCCCATGATCTGCTGGCTCAGGGAGAACCAGAGCACGAAGGGCAGAATGAGGTAGTAGACCAGCGCCGCGCCCAGCATGAACAGCACCGGCGCCGCGATCAGGAAGGGCAGGAAGGCGTAGCGCTCGCGCTTGTAGAGGCCCGGCGCCACGAAGGCGTAGACCTGCCAGGCCAGCACCGGGAACGTCACCACCACCGCGCCAAAGCCGGCCAGCTTCAGCTTGGTGAAGAAGAATTCCAACGGCGCGGTGAACATCAGGCGCAAGTCGCCGGTGGGGATCGGCGCCTCTTTCAAGCCCAGCAGCACGAACAACAGGTCGAACGGCCCGGCCGAGTGGCCCTGCTTCGAGGCCGCGTACATGGCGGCGGCCATTTTGAAGGGGTGCAGCAGGAAGTAGTAGATCTGCGGCGAGAAGGCGAAGCAGACCGCGAACCCGAGGATGATCGCCGCCACACAGATGATCAGCCGCTTGCGCAGTTCGACCAGGTGATCGAGCAGCGGCGCCCGCGACGCCTCGATCTCGGACTCGTCGTACTCGTAGCTCATCAGCCGGCCTCGACGGTCTTGCTGGCCCGCTTGCGGGGTTTCGCCCCGCCCTCGACGGTGGCGGTCGTCTTGGCTTTGGGCGCCTTCTTGGCCGCCGGGGCCTTGGTTGCGGCCGCGGTCTTGGTCCGCCGCGGGGTCTTGGCCGGCTTCGGCGCCTCGGCGATCTCGACGGGCGGCGGCGGCGCTTCGGTCGTGTCGTACTGGTAGCTCATGGGCGGGTGCAGCTGCACGCCCACGTCCGACATGCTGGTCTCGATCTCGTTGATCGTCGAGCGCATCTCGTGATTGTAGTCGGTCGCGGTGTCGCCGAACTGGCCGCGGCGCATGGCCTCGACCTCCTTGCGCAGGTCGTCCAGCTCGGATTGCCGCGCCATCTCGTCGAAGCTGGCGCGGAATTCGTTCGCCATGCCGCGCAGCTTGGCCATGAACTGGCCGAACCGTCGCAACAGGATGGGCAGATCCTTCGGGCCCACGACGATCAACGCCACGATGGCGATGACGATGAGCTCAGACGCGCCGACTTCGGGAAGCATGGCCGTGGCCTAAACAGAAGCGCCGGCCACGATCAAGGCGGCCGGCGCGAATTGCAGTGAGGCGGCGGGCTTAGCCCCGCGCGCTGTCTTTCTCGTCCTTCGGAAGCGGCTTGGCGGCCGTCTCCTCAGGGGCGTCTTCGCCCTTCAGGCCTTCGCGGAAGGCCCGGATGCCCTTGGCGGTGTCGCCCATGAGCCCCGAGATCTTGCCGCGGCCGCCGAACAGCAGCGCGGCCACGACCACGATCAGAAGGATATGCCAGATGCTGAGGGCGCCCATGCGCGGAACTCTCCTTGGGCAGCGATGCGGCCCCGATGCCGCCTGCCCGTTGTCTCGTGTGGCTATATAGTCCGTCCGTCGCGTCCAAGCCAACGCGGCGTGCGAGAGTTAGTGCGCCTGTTCGTCCTCGCCCAGGAAGTCGACGTGGAATTCGGGCGCATCGGCCTCCAGCGGGTCCTCGTCGGGCGCCAGGGCGTTCGGATCGGGCACGGCGAAATCCGGCGGCAGGTCCAGCGACAGCAGGCCGGCGGCTTTCATCTCCGACAGCCCCGGCAGGTCCGCCAGCGTGGCCAGGCCGTAGTGTTCGAGGAAGGCGTCGGTCGTGCCGAACGTGACCGGCCGGCCCGGGGTGCGCCGCCGCCCGCGCATCCGCACCAGACCCAGCTCCAGCAGCACGTCGAGGGTGCCGCGGCTGGCCGCGACGCCGCGGACCGATTCGATCTCGGCCCGGGTCACCGGTTGGTGATAGGCGATGATCGCCAGGGTCTCCTGGGCCGCCTTCGAGAGCCGGCGCGGCTCATCCCGCTCCTCGGTCATCAGCCAAGCCAGGTCAGGCGCGGTCTGAAACCGCCAGCCGCCCGCCACATGGACCAGTTCGACACCCCGGCCCTCGTAGAGCGCGGACAGCGTCGCCAGGCCAGCCGCCACGTCGGCGCCTTCCGGCAGGCGGCGGGCCAGGTCCTCGATGGTCAGCGGCGCGGCGGCCGCGAACAGCAGGGCTTCGATTTCGCGCGCGGTGTCGCTCATGCGGGCGTCCCGTCGGTCCGGGCCCGCAGATAGAGGTCGGCGAAGGCTTCGAGCTGGCGGGCCTCCAGTGCGCCCTCCTTCACCAGCTCGAGGCTGGCCGAGAGGGTCGAGGCGACATACGACGCCCGGCTCGGACCGCCGCCGGGCGAACCCATGGGCGCCACCCCCGTCAGCGGCGTCCAGCGATCCAGGTCCGGCAGCAGGCGCCGCAGCCGCTCGCGGGCGTCCTCAAGCGCATAAGCCGTCGGCACGTACGGCTTGTAGCTGCGGTGCGATTCCTTCTGCCGCTGGGCGATGTAGGCGCTCATCAGGCTGTAGAGATCGCCCTCGATCCGACCGGAGGGCACGATGCGGATGGCCTCGGGATCACCCCGCCCGAAGACGTCGCGCCCGAGCTGCGGCCCGGTCATGAGCCGGTCGGCGGCGCTGCGCATGGCCTCCAGCTTGGCCAGGCGGAACGCCAGGCGCTGGGCCATCTCCTCGGCCGGCGGTTCCTCGGCCTTGGCCTGTTCCGGCTTCGGTAGCAGCAGCCGCGACTTCAGATAGGCCAGCCACGAGGCCATGACGAGATAGTCCGCCGCCAAGCTGAAGCGCCGCCGCCGCGCCTCCTGCACGAAGGCCAGGTACTGTTCGGCCAGCTTCAGGATGGACAGCTGCAGCAGGTCGACCTTCTGCGTCCGGGCCAGCGCAAGCAGGACGTGCAGCGGACCTTCGAACCCCTCGATGTCGACGATCAGCGCCTCGCCATCCTCGACCGCATTGTCGACGGCCGCGAAGTCCAGGGAGGGCTGAAACTCGCCGCTCATGCCGCGAACCGCCCGTCGAAGGCGGCGTCGAACCGCACCCGCGCCTCGGCGGGATCGAACGGCTCGACCGCCTGAGGCCGGCGGGCCAGCGCCGCCTCGGCCCGGCGCTTCGCCCGCCCCTTCAGTGGTCCGGTCCCGGCCGCCACCGCCTTCATCTCGGCCATGTCGCCATTGCAGTGCAGGACCACGTCGCAGCCCGCCTTGAGGGCCCGCTCGGCCCGGCCGCGGAACCCGCCCGCCAGCGCCTTCATCGACAGGTCGTCGCTCATCAGCAGGCCATCGAACCCGATCGCGCCGCGGATGGCCCTGCGGATCATCGACTTCGAGGTGGTCGCGGGCCGCTTGGGGTCCGCCGCGTCGTAGATCACATGGGCGGTCATCGCCATCGGCATGTCCGACAGCGCGCGGAACGGGGCGAAGTCCCAAGCGTCCAGCTCGTCCCAGGCGGCGTCGACCACGGGTAGCGTTTCATGGCTATCGGCCCGCGCCCGGCCGTGGCCGGGGATGTGCTTGACGACCGGCAGCACGCCGCCGGCGATCAGACCTTCGGCCATGGCGCGCCCCAGGATCGTGGCGTCAGCCGGCGTCTGGCCATACGCCCGGTCGCTGATGATCGCATGGCCGTCCGGCGACGGCAGGTCGAGCACGGGGGCGCAGTTCACGGTGACGCCCATGGCCGCCAGGTCGTGGGCGATGAGGCGTCCGCCGAGCCGGGCGATCTCCCGCCCATCGGCGCCCAGCAGGCCGTAGGCGCGGCTGGGCGGATAGCGACGCCAGTGCGGGCGGCCCATCCGCTGAACCCGGCCTCCCTCCTGGTCGATCAGGATCGCCGCGTCCGCGCGGCCGACGCAGGCCCGGAGATCCTCGGTCAACGCGCGCACCTGATCCGGCGTCTCGATGTTGCGCCCGAACAGGATGAAACCCCAGGGCCGGACGTCAGCGAAGAAGGCCTTCTCCGCCCTGCTCAACGTGGGGCCAGCGCAGCCCAGGATGCAGGCGCTGACGGTCACCGGACGAAGCAGCTCTTCCCGCTGGCCTGGAGCTTGGCGCAGAACGCCTGGGCGTCGGCCTTGGACGCGAAGCCGGTCACGGCCGTGCGATAGAGCGTGCCGCCGTTCTTCTCGATCTTCTCGACGCTCTTGCCCTTCCCCGCGGCCAGGCCGGGCGCCACGCCGACGGCGTCGCTCCAGGCCTTGTCGGCGAGCGCGGTGGACGAGACGGCGCCGATCTGGACCACGGCGCCGCCAGCGGCGACCTTGGCCGGAGCCGGCGCTGCGGGCTTCGGCGCAGGGGTCACGGCCTTGGGCGGGGGCGACGCGGCGGCCACCTTCTGCGGCGGCGCGGGAGCCGGCGCGACCTTTTGCGGCGGCGACTCGGCAGGGATCGCCGGCTTCAGCGCCTGCGACGTTGCGGCGGACGGCGGCGTCTGCGCGGGCGGCGCGGGCGTCACAACCACCTTGGGCGTCGGGCGCGCCTGGGGTTGCTCGGGCTCGGGCGTGAAGGTCGGCGCGACGGTCTCCATCGGCGCGCCTTCGTCCGACCGGTAGATCTGCAGACCCGCCGCCGGATCCTGGGGCTGCGCCTCGGCGGGCGCGGGCGACTTGATGCCGGCCACCTGCTCGCCGACAGTCGGCGGCGCCTCGCCGGCCTGACGCACACCGGACTGGTAGAAGACGAAGATCGCCGCAACCAGCGCCGCCAGCACCAGCACGCTGAGGATCAGGGTGAAGGGAATCGGCCGCGCGCCGCGGACCGGCTGCCGCGGGTCGAAACTCAGCGGGGCGTCGGCGGTAGGAGGCGTGTAGGCGCCGCGCTCATGGTCGGACATCGCGAGAGCTCCGAGGGACGTTCGACGCCCGCGAATCGCGCGCGTTCCGCGGCAGTCTATCGAAGGTCGCAAGGACCGGAGTGTGGCGGTGCGTCGATTTCTGTGGGCGGTGCTAGCGGCCCAGGGCCTCCAGGTCGGTGGTGTCCATGCCGTAGCGGTGGAACAGCGAGCGCAGCTCGCGCAGTTCGTCGTTGGTCGCCTTGCCGGGCCGGAGCTGGATTTCGACGTTGCGGCCACGGTTCGCCGCCCGCTGAACGGCGGCGATCTTTTTCAGCCACCAGAAGAAGGCGCCCTCGTCGCCCGGCGAATGGAAGATCGGCCCGCGGACCGAGAGCACCGTCATGGTCAGTTCCACACGTCGAGGTGGAAGAGCTTCTTGTGCTCTTCGATGGCGTAGCGGTCGGTCATGCCGGCGATGTAGTCGCAGACCACCCGCGCCCGTCCCGCCTCGTAGCGGCCCTGCGTCCGGTCGAACCATTCCGACGGCAGGACGTCCGGCTCGGCCATGAACAGCTGGAACATCTCCGCCAGGATCCGCCGCGCCTGGCTCCGGGTGCGGTTCACCTTCCAGTGGCGATACATCCGCTCCATCAGGAACGCGCGCAGCGCGCCTAGGTCCTCGACCATGTCCCGGGAGAAGGCGACCAGGGCATGGCCCAGCATGCGGACGCCTTCGGGCGAGGTGACGTTGCCGGCGGCGGCGCGGCGGCGCGTCTCGACGAGAACGTCGTCCACCATGGCGCCGATCATCCGGCGCACGGCTTCGAGCCGGAGGATCCCCGG
>JAIXTR010000156.1 GCA_027483845.1 Caulobacteraceae bacterium
CGGGTGATCTCGGTGGACCTCAAGGGCCAGAACCCGGTGGTGATGTTCGCCGGCTCCCGCTCGGTGCTGCGGCGCGGCTTCGATGTTTCCCGGGTCGTCGATTACCTCAAGGACGACCCCCGCCATGTCCTGATGCAGGCGTGGAACGACAGCCGCGGGGCCTACGGCCTCTTCAAGGTCGACGTCTACACCGGCGCCGCCACCCTGGTGGAGCAGGGTGTCGCCGCCACCGACTTCTGGCTCACCCAGGGCGGCGTTCCGATGCTCCGCATGGATTCCAACGCCCGCGGCACCGTCGGGTGGGTCTATGGGCGCGCGCCGGGCGAGACGGACTGGAAGCTGATCCGCAAGTCGCGCTTCAACGACATGAAGAAGTTGCCCGATTTCGACGTGGTCGGCCCCACGCCGCAGGCCGGCGTCTTCCTGATCTGCCAGCGGCCTGAGGGGCGCGACACCAGCGTCATCCGCACCTTCGACCTCGCCAACCTCAAGTTCGGGGACATTGTCGCCGAGCGCCCGGGCCGGGACTTGCAGACCGCCTTCGTCGACGAGAACCTGAAGCTGGTGGGCAGCGCCTACTGGGACGATCGGCTGGCCTACCACTTCGCCGATCCCGACCTCGACCCCCACTTCCGGGCGGTGAACGCGGCCCTGAAGAACAGCTGCAATGTCGAGCTCTACGACATCGATGTCACGCACCGTCGCCTGCTGCTGCGCACGACCGGCCCGCGCGAGCCCGGCGCCTTCCAGGTCTACGACCGCCGGACCCGCAGCCTGGAATACATCGGCCACACCCGGCCCTGGCTGTCGCCTGAGCGTCTGGCCGAGACCCGGGCGATCCGCGTGAAAACCCGCGACGGCGCCGAGATCACCGCCTACCTGACCACCCCGATCAACGCCGGCCTCGGCCCCCTGCCCCTCGTGGTGATGCCGCACGGCGGACCCGAGCTGCGCGACTATCTGGACTACGATGTCACCGTGCAGGCGCTGGCGGCCCGGGGCTGGCTGGTGCTGCAGCCGAACTTCCGCGGCTCGGGCGGCTACGGCAAGGCCTTCGCCGATCTGGGCCGTCGTCAGTGGGCCGACCGCATGCAGGACGATGTGGAGGACGCCGTCGCGCACGTCCTGGCCTCGGGCCGCGCCGACCCCCGGCGCACCGCCATCTTCGGCGCCAGCTACGGCGGCTATTCGGCTCTGATCGGCGCGGTCCGGCGCCCGGATCTCTACAGAGCCGTGGTGTCGGTGGCCGGCGACGCGGACCTGATCGAAAGCCTGGCCTTCTCGCGCAAGGAAGACGGGGCCGACTCGCCCACCTACGCGTATTGGCGCGCCTCGATGGGGGACCCGAAGGCCGACGCACCCCTTCTGATCCGCGCTTCCCCCGCCCGCCGCGCCAGCGAGATCCAGGCCCCCGTCCTGCTGATCCACGGGACCGAGGACACCATCGTCGATCCGCGCCAGTCACGCCTCATGGCCAAGGCGCTCAAGGCCGCGGGCAAGACATGCGAACACCTCGAGCTGAAAGGCGAAGGCCATCGCAACTGGTCCGACGCGACCTGGAAGACCGTGCTCCAGACCACCACCGACTTCATCGCGAAGTATGTCTGACCTCTTCTCCCTCTCCGCTACGCGGGGGGAGAGGGGTCACCGCACACCGGGCACGCCGGGTCGCCAGCCACCCGAACCGTCCGCGTCTCCGCGGCCAGGGCGTCGTAGATAAGCAGGCGTCCGGTCAGCGGCTCGCCCGCGCCGACGATCAGCTTCACCGCCTCCAGCGCCATCATCGAGCCGATCACCCCGGCCAGCGCGCCCACCACGCCCACGGCCACGCAGGTCTCGGCGTCCGGCGGTATTTCCGGCACCAGGCAGCGGTAACAGGGCCGGCGGCCGAACACCCCCACCTGCCCGGTCCAGCGCCCGATGGCGCCCGAGACCAGCGGCTTGCCGTGGCGCACGCAGGCGTCATTCACGCAGAACCGGGTGGCGAAGTCGTCCGTGCCGTCCAGCACCAGGTCCACGCCCTCGACCAGTCGGTCTGCGCTCTCGGCGTCGAACGCGCCCTGGTAGCCACCGACGAACACGTGCGGGTTAAGGTCCGCCAGCCGATCCGCCGTGGCCTCCACCTTGGGACGCCCCAGGTCGTCGGCGGCGTAGATCACCTGGCGCTGCAGATTCGACAGGTCCACCTCGTCGGGATCGGCCACCAGGATCGTGCCCACCCCGGCCGCCGCCAGATACAGCGCCGCCGGGGCGCCCAGACCGCCGGCGCCGACAATCAACACGCTCGCGGCCTTGAGCTTCTGCTGTCCCGGACCGCCCACCTCGCGCAGCACCAGGTGCCGCGCGTAGCGCTCGATCTCTTCGTCGGTGAACGTCATGGCCTCGACCTCGTCCCGCCCTTGACCTGGGCTGGCCCGCTGCTCACATCGCCCGGATGTCGAATAACTCAGCCTTTCCCGATTGGCACGGGACCACGATCCTCGCGGTGCGCAAGAACGGCCAGACCGTGGTCGCCGGCGATGGCCAGGTGTCCATGGGCCAGACCATCGTCAAGGGCACGGCGAAAAAGGTCCGCAAGCTCGCGGGCGGCCGGGTGATCGCGGGCTTCGCCGGGTCCACCGCCGACGCCTTCACCCTCATCGAGCGGCTCGAGGCCAAGCTGGAGCAGTACCCGGACCAGCTGGCCCGCGCCTGCGTGGACCTGGCCAAGGACTGGCGCACCGACCGCTACCTGCGCCGGCTCGAGGCGATGCTGCTGGTGGCCGACAAGGACCAGATCTTCACCGTCACCGGCGTCGGCGACGTGCTGGAGCCGGAGCACGGCGTCGCCGCCATCGGCTCGGGCGGCAACTACGCGCTGGCCGCCGGCCGGGCGCTGCTGGACGTGGACGGGCTGGACGCCGAGGCGGTGGCGCGCAAGGCCATGGGCATCGCCGCCGACATCTGCGTCTACACCAACGGGGCGCTGACGGTTGAAGTGCTTTAGCGCCGCGGCGGCGGTCTTGCTGCTGGCGACGCCCGCCCTCGCCGCTCCGGTCGACCCGGCGCCGGTGGTCGCCGCCGAGCGGGCGTTCGCCGCGGACGGCCTGGCGCTGGGCGTCCAGGCCAGCTTCCTGAAGCACGCCGCCCCGGACGGGATCATCTTCGCGCCGGAGCCGGTGCTGGCCCATGCGGCCTTCGGCCAGCCCCGACCCAAGGGCCCGCCGCTGGTCTGGTGGCCGCTGTGGGCGGGGATCTCGCGATCCGGCGACCTGGGCTTCACCACCGGCCCCTACACCTTCGACGGCAAGCCGGGCGGCTACTACTTCACCGTCTGGGCCAGGCAGCCCGACGGGTCGTGGAAATGGCTGTTCGACGGCGGCCCGCCCAGCGATCAGACCGGCGCCCCGCCTGCCGGATCGCCCGTGACCTACGCCCGGCGCGCGGCCCGATCGGCGGGCTCCTCAGCCAAGGCCATGGACCAAGTGGTCAAGGCCGAACGCGCCCTGCACGACGCCGCCCGGACGGATGCCAAGGCGGCCGTCCTGGCCGTCATCGCCGACGATGGCCGCGTCGTGGGATCCAAGGCCAAGCCACCGACCTCGCGCCCCGAGATCGAGGCCGAGCTGGCGACCCGCCCCACGTCCGTCGCCTTCGCCCCCCTGGGCGGCCAGGCGTCCGCGGCCGGCGACCTGGCCTGGACCTATGGCGTCGCCCGCTGGACCACCGACGGCGGCGACCACCGCGGTCACTACGTGCGCATCTGGCGTAACGACGCCGCCGGCTGGCGGCTGCTGTTCGACGAGCTTCTGCCCGCGCCCGACCTCAAGACCCCGCCTGTCGCTGCCCCCGCATCGTGACTATCTAGCGAGCCACATGACCGAGTTTTCACCCCGCGAGATCGTTTCCGAGCTCGACCGCTACATCGTCGGCCACAACGAGGCGAAGAAGGCGGTCGCCGTCGCCCTGCGCAACCGCTGGCGCCGCCGCCGCGTGCCGGACGATCTGCGCGATGAAGTCACGCCCAAGAACATCCTGATGATCGGCCCGACCGGCGTGGGCAAGACCGAGATCGCCCGGCGGCTGGCAAAGCTGGCCCAGGCGCCGTTCTTGAAGGTCGAGGCGACCAAGTTCACCGAGGTCGGCTACGTCGGCCGCGACGTGGACCAGATCGTCCGGGACCTGGTCGAGAGCGCCATCGCCATGGTGCGCGAGAAGCGCCGGGCGGGCGTTCGCGCCCGCGCCGAGGCCGCCGCCGAGGAGCGGATCCTCGACGCCCTGACCGGGCCCGGCTCCACCGCCGCCCGCGAGAGCTTCCGCAAGAAGCTCCGCGCCGGCGATCTGGACGACAAGGAGGTCGAGCTGCAGCTCGCCGAGAGCGCCCCGTCCTTGCCGATGATGGAGATCCCCGGCCAGCCCAACATGGGCATGCTCAATATCGGCGAGATGTTCGGCAAGGCCTTCGGCGGCAAGACCAAGACCCACAAGACCACGGTCGCCGGCGCCTGGGCGCCGCTGATCGCGGAGGAGAGCGACAAGCTGGTCGACCAGGAGGCTCTGACCACCGAGGCCCTGGAGCTGACCGAGAACCAGGGGATCGTCTTCCTGGACGAGATCGACAAGGTGGCGTCCAGCCGGGAACGCTCTGGCGCCGATGTCTCGCGCGAGGGCGTCCAGCGCGACCTGCTGCCGCTGATCGAGGGCACGACCGTCTCCACGAAGTACGGGCCGGTGAAGACCGACCACATCCTGTTCATCGCCTCGGGCGCCTTCCACGTCGCCAAGCCCTCCGACCTGCTGCCCGAGCTGCAGGGCCGCCTGCCGATCCGGGTGGAGCTCAAGGCGCTGAGCCGCGACGACATGCGCCGCATCCTGGTGGAGCCCGAGGCCAACCTCGTTCGCCAGCATCAGGCCCTGCTGGCCACCGAGGGCGTGACCCTGACCTTCAGCGAGGACGCCTACGACGCTCTGGCCGACGCCGCCGTCACGGTGAACGGCCAGGTCGAGAACATCGGCGCCCGCCGCCTTCAGACCATCCTGGAAAAGGTGATGGAGGAGATCAGCTTCACCGCCGGCGACCACAGTGGCGAGACCGTCAACATCGACGCCGCCTATGTGCAGAGCCGCATCGGCGAACTGGCGGGCAACGCCGACCTCTCCAAGTTCATCCTCTGATGTGCGGCCGGTGCCTGTCCCGACGGGGGCTGATGGGCGCCTTCGGGGCGTTGGCCCTGGCCGGGTGCAGCGAGAACGCCAGCACGGGCCGCCGCCAGCTGGTGCTGGTGGACGACCGCCAGCTCGCCGCCATGGCCGACCAGGCCTGGGCCGAGATGGCGGCCAAGGTTCCGCCCGTGCGTGATCCCGCCGTTCAGGCCCGTCTGGCCCGCATCGCCGCGCCGCTGGTCGCCGCCTCCGGTCGTGCGGACCTGAAGTGGTCCTTCACGGTGCTGGACAGCCCGGAGTTCAACGCCTTCGTCCTGCCCAATGGCCGGGTGGGCTTCTTCCGCGGCCTGTTCGACTTCGCCGGCAGCGACGACGAAATCGGCTCGGTGCTGGGCCATGAGATCGGCCACATCATCGCCCGTCACCCGGCCGAGCGCGTCAGCCAGGACGTGGCCGTCCAGGCGGGCGTCGCTCTCGCGACCCGGCTGCTGGCCGAGAACGCTGGCCAGTACGCCGACGAGGTGGGCGCGGCGCTCGGCATGGGCGCCATGTTCGGCGTCATCCTGCCCTACTCCCGAAAGCACGAGCTGGAGGCCGACCGGCTGGGCGTCGAGTTGATGCGCAAGGCGGGTCTGGATCTCGAGGCGGCGGTCCGGTTCTGGCAGCGCATGACCGCCCGCGCCGACGCCGCCGGCAAGCCGCCCGAGGTCATCTCCACCCACCCCGCCGACGACCGCCGTCTGGCGGAGCTCAAGGTCGCGGTGGCCGGCGGGGCCTAGCGCGGCGGGTCGCGCGCCGCATCCAGGTGCTCGCGCAGGCGACGCAGGAGCGGCAGCACGGCGATCAGCACCGGCTCGCCGACCGCCGCCAGCACCCCATCCAGTTGCGGCGCCAGGGCTTTGAGAGCCGCCTCGCGCGCCGCCGCGCCCTGGGGCGTCAGGGTCACGGTCTTGCCCCGGCCGTCCGACGGGTCCGCCGTGATCGCCACCCAGCCACCGGCCTCCAGCCGCTTGAGCGTCCCGGTCATCGCGCCGCGGGTTACCTGCATCGCCGCCGCGATCTGCGCCGGACTCTGGCTCGGGCCGCGATAGGTCAGGTGGCTGAGCACATCGAAACCGGCCATGGACAGGCCATCCGGCAGCACCCGTTCCGCCGCGGTGCGGGCCAGGTGATCGATGATCCCGATCTCGGTGAAGATGCGGACGACCGGCGGCTCGCTCATGCTCGGATATGGCTTTCCAACGGCCAGCGCGGCGCGGGTTGCGCGAACTTGGCCCGCCCAAGCCGTACCAGCATCTGCACCGGCGCGTCCGGCGTCGCCCCCAGCACCGCCTGGGTCTCGCGATAGGGTCCGGCCATCTCAGGGAACTCTTGCAGGGTCATGCTCCAGGGATGCATCGAAAGGCCGAGCGCGGTCGCCGCCAGTTGCGCCCGGGCATAGGCGCGGCCCGCGGCGATCTGGGTCGTCCGGCTGTTGTCCGCGCTCGTCAGGGCGAAGAAGGCCGGGGTCGCCCGCAGCATCTTCTCCCACATGTCCAGCCCGGAGCGCGTGGCATAGGAGTTGGGGTCCGCCATAGTGTCGCGCGTAAGCAGGCCCACGGCGCGCATCGCTTCCATCAGCGGTCCGGTGAGCGCAATGCCGTCGGGATTGCGCGCCGCTTCCGCCGCGCCAATCCGCAGCAGGCGGACGGTTTCCATGTGCGTCGCCTCGGTCCCGGTCTCGATGAGGTAGCCGCGCCAGCCGATATCGATGAGCTGGGTGCGCAGGCCAGGATCGGCGATCGCCCGGGCTCCGATCCCGGGGCCCGAGGCCGCCTGGACGACCGCCGCCAGCTCCGACGCGGTGGGCGGGACGTCCAGATCGAAGGGCTGGCGGTTGGTGTGGCGACGGGTGATCTGCGCGAACAGCGGGTCGCGGGCCACGCCCTTGTCCGGCGCAAGCCGCAGGCGCGTCACGGGCCGGCCGTCGAGCAAGGGTTGCGGCTCGCCCTCAGGCCACAGCGTTACCTCCGCCCGCCGCCCGCCCTGCCGCGCCGCCAGGTCCATCAGCTCCAGGAAGCAGCCGCAGCCGAGGACGATCTGCCGGTTCGGCGGGTCGGTCGCCGGCAGCAGGCGCTGCGGATCCACGTGCAGCACGATCTCATCGGCGCCCGGCAGCTCGATCAGCCACGGCTGACGGTTGTGCGGATTGGGCGCGAGGATCGCATGCGCCAGCGCCCAGCGGCGGGGGTCCCGCTCCCCCGCGCCCGGCTCCCGCCACGGTGCGGAAGGGTCCGAACCGGCGGGCGTACAGCCCGAGGCGGCGCCGGCGACAAGCCAGGCCAAGGCAGTGCGACGCGTGGGCATGTGCCGCCTCCAATTTAGGACTAAACTATATAGTTTAGACCTAAAGCGCAAGACTTTGAGGCCGGCGGTGGGGTCAGCCGCGTTTCGCGCGCCAGATGGCGTCTTCGAGAGCCTTGGCGAACTCGCCCCGTTCGCCCGGGCTGAGGGCGGCGGCGACGGCCGTGTAGCGGCCGGATAGTCCAAGGCGCAGGGCCATGACGCGATCCTCCTCGTCCCGCTCCAGCGTCACGCGGGTGAAGGCGGTCGGGCTGGCCCAGACCACCCGGCTCAGCTTGGGCGTCTCGTAGGTCACCTTCACCTCGGCGG
This sequence comes from Caulobacteraceae bacterium, assembly GCA_027483845.1. Lineage (GTDB taxonomy): Bacteria > Pseudomonadota > Alphaproteobacteria > Caulobacterales > Caulobacteraceae > Phenylobacterium. The sequence goes on from JAIXTR010000156.1 coordinate 7,795, forward strand.
CGCTGACCTGCACCCGCTCGATCACCCGGCCGGAGTGAAAGCTGACCAGGAACGCCACCACGATGGCCAGAAGGTCCAGCCCCAGGAACGGCACCACAAACGGCGCCCCCATCCGCAGGAACACGGCCGCCGAGGCCACATTTGCCAGGGTGATCACGGAAATCAGGATGACGAAGCCGCGCTCCGACAACGAGCGGTTCGGCTTGATCTCGGCGTCCATGAAGAGGGGCCAGGCCATCGGACGGCAAGATAGCGGCAAGTCCAGCTTTGCGGAACAGGCTCTCGCCGCTTGAAGGCCGGCGTGCGAGCCCCTATCCCAGCGGCCAAGCAACGAGGCAGTCCGATGACCAAAACCTGGGCCGACGGCCGCATCGCCCTGGTGACGGGGGCGACCTCCGGGTTCGGCGAGGCCATGGCCCGCCGCCTGCTCGCCGCCGGGGCGCGGGTGATCGCCACCGGCCGCCGGGCCGCGCGCCTGGACGCCCTCGCCGCCGAACTCGAGACCGACCGCCTGCTGACCCGCGAGCTGGACGTCACCGGCGCCGCGTCGATCGCCGCCCTGCTGCCCAGCCTGCCGGCCGACTTCGAGGCGATCGACATCCTCTACAACAACGCCGGCCTGGCGCTCGGGCTCAACAAGGCGCACGAGGCCAGCCTCGACGACTGGGAAACGATGATCGCCACCAACGTCACCGGCCTGGTGCGGATGACCCGCGCAGTGCTGCCGGGCATGGTGGCCCGAAATCGCGGCGACGTGATCAACCTCTCCTCGGTGGCGGCCAGCTATCCCTATCCGGGCGGCAACGTGTACGGCGCCACCAAGAGCTTCGTGCGCCAGTTCTCGCTGAACCTGCGCGCCGACCTGATCGGGACCCGGGTGCGGGTCACCTCCATCGAACCAGGCATGGCCGACACCGAGTTCTCGGTGGTCCGCTTCAAGGGCGACCAGAGCGCCGCCGACAATGTCTACAAGGGCGTCCACGCCATGAGCGCCGACGACGTGGCCCTGGTCTGCGAAGGTGTCCTGAAGCTGCCCGCCCATATCAACGTCAACACCCTCGAGCTGATGCCGGTGCAGCAGGCCTGGGGTCCCTTCGCGGTGGATCGCGGCTGACCGTCGGATGGCCAGGCCTGCCCGCAAGAAGCTGAAGCCCGCCGAGGTCGCGCGGATCGCGGAGTTGTTCGCCCGGTTCGAGAGCGAGGAGTCCGATCCGCGCACCGAGCTGACCTACGCCAGCCCCTACGAGCTGGTGGTCGCGGTCGCGCTGTCGGCCCAGGCCACGGACGTCTCGGTGAACAAGGCCACCGCCAAGCTCTTCGCCGTGGCCGACACCCCCCAGAAGATGCTGGCCCTGGGCGAAGAGGGCCTGAAACCGTTCATCTCGTCCATCGGCCTCTACAACACCAAGGCCAAGAACGTGATCCGGATGGCCGAGATCCTGATCGCGCAGCACGGCGGCGAGGTCCCGTTGGTGCGCGAAGAGCTCCAGGCCCTGCCGGGGGTCGGCCGCAAGACCGCCTCCGTGGTGCTGAACGAGCTGCGGATCGAGCCCGCCATCGCGGTCGACACCCACGTTTTCCGGGTGGCACACCGCCTGGGCCTCTCCACCGGCAAAACGCCCGACAAGGTCGAGGCCGAGCTGATGGCCGTCGTGCCCGAGCCCTACCTCACCCGCGCCCACCACTGGCTGATCCTGCACGGCCGCTACGTGTGCGTCGCCCGCCGGCCCAAGTGCGAGGAATGCCCGGTCGCCGACCTCTGCCCCTCGCGCCACCTGTTCGTGGGGCGCGCCGATGACCGATGAGAAGCACAGCTTCGACGCCGTGGCGGCGGAGTATCACGCCATGCGACCCGCCTATCCAGAGCCGCTGTTCGCGGATCTCGCTGGCGTGGTCGGCGGCGCGGGCCAGCGGGTGCTCGAAGTTGGTTGCGGCAGCGGCCAGGCCACCCGCGGCCTCCTGGACCAGGGCTGGGACGTCGTGGCCGTGGATCCAGGCGCCGAGCTGATCGCCCTGGCGAAGGCCAGCCTGGCGGGACGCGCCGCGTGGCATGTGGCGCCGTTTGAGGCGTTCGATCCGCAGCCAGCCAGCTTCCGGCTCGTCGCGTCGGCCCAGGCTTGGCACTGGATCGATCCGGCCACCGCCTTCGCCAAGGCCGCCGTCGCCCTGGAGCCGGGCGGAATCCTTGCGATCTTCGGGCATGTCCCCATGCCGCCGCCGGCCGAGGTCCTGGCCCGAGTCGCGCCGATCTACGCCAAGATCGCCCCGGAGCTTTGGGGACACCTGCCCGAGGCCTGGTACCTCCCCGCCGGCCCGGTGCGCGCCCTTTTCGACGCCTCCGGCCGCTTCGGCCCGGTCATCCACCAAGCCTATGGGTGGTCCGAGCAGGTGTCAGGCCGGGCGTTCGTCCGGCAGTTGCGAACCCGCTCCTACTACGGCGCGATCGGCGCAGAGCGTTGCGATCGGCTGCTAACCGAGGTCGAGACGGAGCTCACGCCGCTTGGCGAGATCACCTTGCGGCACGAAACCCACCTCTACCGGGCCGTGGTCGCTACCCCGCGATGATGTGCGGCACGAACCGGCTGAGGTTGCGGGTCACGCGGCTGCGGTCTTCGCGGATGCCGACGCCTGCGGGCTCGTCGCCGACGATCCAGGCGCCGATCACCGGATAGTTCCCGTCGAAGGGGTTCACGGTGTGCAGGGCCTGACGGATGTGGCCCTCCTCGCCATAGCCCTGGTCCAGCACCTTGGCGCGACGGCCGTCGTCGACCAGTTCGATGTTGGCGCCCTCACGGCTGAACAGCGGCTTGCGCACATACGACTTGCCCAGGTCGGCCGCCTTCGGATCGTCCTCGAAGAACGCCGGCAACAGGTGCGGATGTCCCGCGTGCCGCTCCCAGAGCAGCGGCAGGATCCCCTTGTTGGACAGCACCGCCTTCCATGCCGGCTCAAGGAACCGGGTCTTCGAGCCCTTGATCTTGGGCGCGTAGTCCTCGCGGAACATCTCTTCCCAGGGGTACAGCTTGAAGAGGGCCCCGATGAGATAATTGTCCTGATCGACGAACCGGCCGTCCGCATCCAGGCCGATGGACTGGACCGGCACGAACTTCGGCTCGATCCCCGCCTGGGTCGCGATGTCCTCGAGGTACTTCACCGTCTGCCGGTCCTCGACGGTGTCGGGATCGCTGGCGAAGTGGACGAAGCCCCCGGTGGGGAAGATCGCCCGGAACCGCTGCTCCAGCTTTTCGTGCAGGCTGTTGAACTGGTCGGTGTCGGCCGGCAGGGCGCCGGCGGCGATCATGTCCTCCAGCCAGATCCACTGGAAGGTGCCGGTCTCATAGATGCTGGTGGGGGTGTCGGCGTTGTACTCGAACAGCTTGGCCGGCCCCGTACCGTCGTAGGCGAAGTCGAAGCGGCCATAGAGGCTGGGATCCTTGCGCGTCCAGCTTTCAGCCACGTCGTCGCGCGAAGCTTCCGGGATGGCCAGCTTCGCCATCAGCGCCTCGCTCTTCACCACCTCGTCGACCAGGCTCAGGCACAGGGCGTGCAGCTCCTGCGCCGGCGCTTCGATCTCGTCTTCGATCTCGTCCAGGCTGAAGGCGTAGTAGGCCCGCTCGTCCCAGTACCGGGCGCCGTCGAGATGGCGCCAGGTGAAGCC
>JAIXTR010000653.1 GCA_027483845.1 Caulobacteraceae bacterium
GGCGAGCCGTGACGGATTTGGGGATCGCTGCGCTTGATCGCGAAGCTTGGAAACCTGCTGGACCAGCGCCTGGACGCGGTGGCCTTCACCGCGCGCCAGGTTTTCGTCGTCCGTATGGTTGTCGGGTGCGGCGTTGCGATCCTGACCTCGGCCCTCTACGGCGTCGGGGTTGGCGGATCCTGGTTCGCCGCTTTCGTGGCCGCCGAGGCCTGCACCCGCTGGCTCACCCGCGCCGTCGGACGCGGCTGGGCCATGACCCGCAAGCAGCGGGCCGGCTACCTCGTGGCCATGCTGCTTTCCACCCTGGTCTGGTGCGTGCTGGCGGTGCTGTTCTGGACCGAGAACCAGGAGCCTTTCCGGCTGGCCGCCATGGCCATCCTGGCCGGCATCATGATCCACGCCCAGGGCTTCTCCTTCCGCTCACCCGCGGCGCTGGCCGCGCTGGGCGCCGCGCCCGCGACGCTTTGGTTTGCGCTGCCCGTCGGCTTCGGGGGCTATTCGGGCGCGCCCCTGATCACCCTGACCATCGGACTTGGCATGCTGCTCTGCTACGTCGCCGCCAGCGCGCGCGCCAACATGCGCAGCGCCGCGGCCCTGGCCGAAGCCCAGCACACTGCCGAAGCCGCCAACGAAGCGAAGTCGGCCTTCCTGGCCATGATGAGCCACGAGCTGCGCACGCCGATGAACGGCGTCCTCGGCATGGCCCGCGCGCTTCAGCGCACCGAGCTGGATAACCGCCAGAAGGGCTATGTCGAGACCATCCTGCGGTCCGGCGACGGGCTCATGGCGATCCTCAACGACGTCCTCGACATCTCCAAGATCGAAGCCGGTCGGATGGACCTCGAGGTCGTCGCCTTCGATCTGAAGGGCCTCGGCGACCAGGCGGTGCAGCTCTGGTCCGAGATCGCGATTTCCAAGGATCTGGCCCTCACCTGCGAGGCCGCGCCGGATCTGCCGCCGCTGGTGCTGGGCGACGAGACGCGGGTGCGCCAGATCGTGCTGAACCTGATCTCCAACGCGCTGAAGTTCACCGAGGCCGGCGCGATCACGCTCACGATGCGGGCCGCGCCCGCCGCTGACGGTGACGGCGGCGTGGAGATTATCGTGGCCGATACCGGCATCGGGATGAGCCCGGAGCAGACCGCGACCCTCTTCCGCCCCTACGCCCAGGCCGACGCCTCGACCGCGCGGAAGTTCGGCGGCACGGGTCTTGGCCTTGCGATCTGCCGCAAGCTCAGCGCCATGATGGGCGGCGAGATCGGCGTCGAGAGCGAACCTGGCCGCGGCACGACCTTCCGGGTCTGGCTGCCGCTGCCCGAGGCCGAAACGACCGTGGCGGACGCGGTCGAGCCCGACGTCCTGCCCGCCCTGCGCATCCTCGTGGCCGACGACAATCCCATCAACCAGTCGGTGGCCCGCGCCGTGCTGGAAGCCGCGGGGGTGACGGTCGACTGCGTGGCCGATGGGGCCCAGGCCCTGGACCGCCTGCGGGTCGAGGCCTTCGACCTCGTGCTCATGGACGTGCACATGCCGGTCATGGACGGCATCGAGGCGGTGGGCCGCATTCGCGCGGGCCAGGCCGGCGCCGCCGACGTGCCCGTCATGGCCCTGACCGCCGACGCCATGCCCGGGGAAGAGGCCCGACTGATGACGATGGGATTCGACGCCCTGCAGCACAAGCCGGTGCAGCCCGCCGCACTGATCAACGCGATCGTCGAAGTGCTGGCGAACCGCCCCCCACGCGCCGAAGGGGTCGCCGAAGCCGCGGCCTGAAGGCCGACCGGCCGAAACGCCTACGCCGTTTCCAGCGTCGGGATGGTCTGCGACAGCCGTCCGCCGATGCGGATCGGCTCGATCCGGCGGGCCAGGCCCGTGGCCGGGTCGGTCTCCACGAACACGCCGCAAACCGTCGCGGGCCCCTCGGCCGGCTTGTAGCGCCCGCCCGAGATGCGGGTGGTGAAGCGGCGCAGAGGTTCTTCCTTCTGGTTGCCGATCACGCTGTCGTAGTCGGCGCAGGCGCCGGCGTCTGTCTGATAGGCGGTGCCGCCCGGCAGCACCTGGGCGTCGGCGGTCGGCACGTGGCTGTGCGTCCCCACCACCAGGCTGGCCCGGCCGTCGCAGAAGTGACCCATCGCCATCTTTTCCGACGTCGCCTCGGCATGCATATCGACCACCACCACATCGGCCACCGCGCCGAGCGGACAGGCTTCCAGCTCCTTGTCGACGGCGGCGAAGGGGTCGTCCAGCGAGTCCATGAACACACGGCCCAGCAGGTTGATGACCAGCACGCGCTGGCCGCTGGGGGTGTCGAACAGCTGCGCACCCCGCCCCGGCGCTGCCGAGAAGGCGGAATAGTTCAGCGGCCGGATCAGGCGCGGCTCGCGGACGATGTAGGTCATCGCCTCTTTCTGATCCCAGGAGTGGTTGCCCAGGGTCAGGCAATCGGCGCCGGCGTCGAACAGCTCGCGCGCCGTGGCCTCGGTGATCCCGAAGCCCGCCGCGGCGTTCTCGGCGTTGATGATCACGAACTCCAGCTGCAGCTGGCGTCGCAGACGCGGCAGGTGCTCGGCCAGGCCCTCACGGCCCGATCGACCGACCACATCCCCGAAAAAGGCAATTCTCATCCGGCGTCTCTAGCCGAATTCCTGGTATTCCGTCTCGGTCAGGATCGCATCGATGCGCTGGTCGTGCGCTTCCATCGGGATTTCCGGCCGTTCCTGGCCCGCGTACGCCAGCCCGACCACCAGCACCGGCTTCATCCGTCGCAGGTTCGCCAGCGTGCGATCGTAGTGCCCGCCGCCCTGCCCGAGCCGCCCGCCGCGCCGGTCGAACGCCAGCAGCGGGGTGAAGACGATATCGGGCAGCACCGCCGGCGCCGTCTCGCCGGGCGCGGGGATGCCCAGGGCGTCCGGGACCAGCGCCGCGCCGGGCTCGTGCAGCCGGAACACCAGTGCGCCCTCCCGCGACTGCGCCACGGGCAGGGCGATGGCGCCGGCTGGCAGCCGGCTCCTCAGCGGCGTGGGGTCCAGCTCCGATCCTGAAGGGTGATAGATCGCCACGATCAGGCCCTCGGCCGACCCGGGCCAGATCGCCGCCGCGCGCTCGGCCGCATCGGGGGCCTCGTCGGCGAGACGACGCCGCAAACTGCGAAGTTGGGCGCGCAGGGCCCGCTTGTCGGGCATTACGATCACATCCTGGCGTTAGGGGAGTTGGGTGGCGGCGCCGCGAGAACCGTGAAGGACTGTTTCATTCCCTCGACCTGTTGTTAACAGGTGGGCGCCGTGTGCCCGGGACCAGGATCCCGGCCAGGGACAGCTCCCTAGAGGTGAATTAAGGTCGCTGGAATATGTCGCCTTCGACGTGGGCCGCAGCAGACCCGCCATCTCCAACGTAGGGCCTCGCGACCCCAGTCTCAAGCGCGACGGTCGCGCGCAGATCACTATTCCCACTTGGGGCTGGACGCCGGCCGCCTTACATCGGGCGACTTGAGCACCGAAACCGCCCA
>JAIXTR010000369.1 GCA_027483845.1 Caulobacteraceae bacterium
ATGCCCTTGCGGGCGAGGCCGAACAGGGCGTCGAACTCGGCCTGGCTGAAGCCGCGCTTCTCGCCCGTGGCCTGCACCTCGACGATGGCGCCCGAGCCCGTCAGGACGAAATTCGAGTCCGCCTCGGCGTTGGAGTCCTCCTCGTAGTCGAGGTCCAGAACCGGTACGCCGTTGAAGATCCCGCAGCTCACCGCCGCCACCTGATCCAGGATCGGGTCGACGGTGATCAGCCCCTCGTCCAGCAGGTACTTCGTCGCCAGCCGCAGGGCGACCCAGGCCCCGGTGATCGAGGCGGTGCGGGTGCCGCCATCGGCCTGGATCACATCGCAGTCGACGGTGATCTGGCGTTCGCCCAAGGCCTTCATGTCGGTGACGGCGCGCAGGGAGCGGCCGATCAGGCGCTGGATTTCCTGAGTCCGACCCGACTGCTTGCCGGCGGCGGCTTCGCGGCGGCCACGGGTATGGGTGGCGCGGGGCAGCATGCCGTACTCGGCCGTGACCCAGCCCTGACCCTTGCCCCGCAGAAATCCGGGGACGCCCTCCTCCAGGCTGGCGGTGACCAGGACCTTGGTGTGGCCGGCCGTGATCAGGCACGAGCCCTCGGCGTAGCGGGTGACCCCGGTCTCCAAGGTGATCGGGCGCAGAAGGTCGGGGGTGCGTTCGGAGGGGCGCATATCGAGAACTCGGCGGCTGCGGCTTGCGCCGCGGAAGGTCGCGCTTATCCTAGATAGCAATGATCCCGTCCATGGCCCTCGGCCGTTCGCCGTGACGACCCCCCTGTTCTCCCGTGGGCCGACGCTCACAGACATGGATGCGCGCGCGCGCGAGATCTTCCGGCGCATCGTCGAGAGCTATCTGGAGACGGGTGAGCCGGTCGGCTCGCGCACCCTGTCGAAGGGTGGTCTCTCGCTCTCGCCGGCCTCGATCCGCAACACCATGCAGGACCTGACGCAGTTGGGCCTGTTGGGCGCCCCGCATGTCAGCGCCGGCCGTCTGCCGACCCACGCGGGCCTGAGGCTGTTCGTGGACGGCCTGATGGAGGTCGGCGATGTCGGCGACGCCGAGCGGCGCTCCATCGAGGCGCGCCTGCTGGCCCATGGCCGCAACTACGAGGACGCCATGAACGAGGCGTCGAAGATCCTGTCGGGCCTGGCGGGCGGGGCCGGCATCGTCGTGACCCCGATCCGCGACGCCGGGGTCAGTCACGTCGAGTTCGTGCCGCTGTCGGGCGATCGCACTCTTGCGATCATGGTCTTCGACGACGGGGTGGTGGAGAACCGCCTGATCCGCCTGCCCATGGGCGTGACGCCGTCGGCGCTGCAGGAAGCCTCCAATTTCCTCAACGCCCGAATGCGCGGCCGGACGCTGGGGGAAACGAAGACCGATCTGCGCGCCGAACTGGATCTGGCGCGGCGCGAGTTGGACGCCACGGCCGCCCGCCTGGTCGAGGATGGCCTGGCGGCCTGGGGCGGCGGCGAGGCCGAGGATCGCGCCCTGATCGTCCGCGGGCGCGCCAACCTGCTCGAGGACAGTGGGGCGGTCGAGGATCTGGAACGCGTCCGCTCGCTCTTCGAGGACCTGGAGCAGAAGGAGCAGCTGATCGGCCTGCTCGACGGGGTCCGGGACGGTGAGGGCGTTCGGATCTTCATCGGGGCGGAGACGCGACTCTTTTCCCTTTCCGGTTCCGCTGTGATCGCGGCGCCCTATATGACGGGCGCACAGAAGGTGGTGGGCGCGATCGGCGTGATCGGCCCCGCCAGACTGAACTATGCCCGGATCATTCCGTTGGTGGATTACACCGCCCGCGTGCTTGGCCAGGTGATGAACGCATAGGCGCGGCAGACTGGCGAGATCGCCGGCTCCGCCGCCCGCCGTGCGAAGACGAACAGGGATATGACCGAAGAAATGTCCGAAGATCACACGCCCGCCGATTTCGAGACGGATGGCGACGACGGCAACGCCAACATCGACAAGCTGCTGGCCGAGATCCAGTCGCTGAAGGAGCAGGTGCTCCGCTACGCGGCCGACGCCGAGAACACCAAGCGTCGGGCCGAGCGCGAGATGAACGACGCCCGGGCCTATGCCATCACCAAGTTCGCGCGGGACCTGCTGGGGGCCGCCGACATCTTCGATCGCGCGATGGCCGCAGCGCCAACCGAAGTCGACGGGCCGATGAAGAACTTCATCGTCGGCGTGGAGATGACGGCCAAGGAACTGCAGGGCGCCTTCGACCGCAACGGCCTCAAGCGGATCGAGCCGGCGAAGGGCGAGAAGTTCGACCCTCACAAGCACCAGGCGATGATGGAACAGCCGGGGACCGACGTAGAGCCGGGCGGCGTGATCCAGGTCATGCAGCCGGGCTACGAGCTGCTGGGTCGTCTGGTCCGACCGGCGATGGTGGTCGTGGCGGCGAAGGCGCCGGCGGCGGCCGCGGCGGCCCACCCCTACGCCGACGGTGAGGCCGGTGAGTCCGGCGGCGGCTCGGTCGACACCCGCGCCTGACGAGCGCTCTAAAACGCATCCGTAACGCGCCCCGCGGTCTCCGCGGGGCGTTTTGCTGTGGGTGACGCCGCGGCGCTCTTTATCGTCCCTATTAAATCGCTAATGTCCGAGGTCCCCTCTTTTCGGGGCGTGCGTGCGGCTGCGCTGATTCGCAGGACGGGCGCGCGATTGGCGAGCCGGGACCGACATGAAGCTGACGATTGAACGCGCCGCGTTGCTCAAGGCGCTTGGCCACGTGCAGAGCGCGGTGGAACGCCGCAATACGATTCCGATCCTGTCGAACGTCCTGCTGTCGGCGGAGCGCGACCGGCTGACCTTCTCGGCGACCGATCTCGATCTGGAGATCATCGACGAGGCCCTGGCCCAGGTCGACCAGCCCGGTCAGATCACCGCGCCGGCGCACACCCTCTACGAGATCGTCCGTAAGCTGCCCGAGGGCGCGGACGTCTCGCTGAGCTTCACCGGCGAGGATCCGCGCCTGACCGTGGCGGCGGGCCGCTCGCGCTTCAACCTGCCGGTCCTGCCGGCTGGGGACTTCCCGGTGATGTCGGCCGAAGGGTTCGCCGGCCGCATGACCGTCGACGTCAACGACCTGATCCGGCTGATCGACAAGACCCGTTTCGCGATCTCGGCGGAAGAGACCCGCTATTATCTGAACGGCCTCTACGTTCACACGGTGATCATCGACGGCCAGCCCCGCCTGCGCGCGGTGGCCACCGACGGTTCGCGGCTCGCCCTGGCGGACATGCCGGCGCCGGAAGGCGCGGCGGGCACGCCCGGCGTCATCGTGCCGCGCAAGACCATCGGCGAAATCCGCCGCCTGCTGGAAGACGCGGGCGAGAACGTCGACCTGCAGATCAGCCCCCAGAAGGTGAGGCTGGAGCTGGGCGGGGCGGCGCTGACCTCGAAGGTCATCGACGGCAACTTCCCCGACTACGGCCGGGTGATCCCCAAGGACAACAACCGCACGGTCATGGTCGACGCCAAGCTGTTCGCCCAGGCGGTGGACCGCGTGGCCACCATCTCGGCGGAGAAGAGCCGGTCGGTGCGTATGGCCATCGAGTCCGGTCGCGTCGTGCTGACGGTCCGCAACATGGAAGCCGGCCAGGCGGTGGAAGAGCTGGAGATCGACTACGACGGCGAGCCCTTCGAGCTGTCGTTCAACGCCCGCTACCTGATGGACATCACCGACCAGATCTCAGGCGGCTCCATGGAGCTGCGCTTCGGCGGCCCCAACGATCCGGCGCTTGTGCTCGATCCGAGCGACGCGGACGTCCAGTACATCCTGATGCCGCTGCGGGTGTAGGCGTTGGATTTTCCCTCCCCCTTATGGGGAGGGTCGACGCGCCGCAGGCGCGCGGGGTGGGGAACGGGAGATCAGGCTCTGAGCCGGTCGAGGTTTCCCCACCCGTCTCTCGCTTCGCTCGATCCACCCTCCCCATGAAGGGCAGGGAAGCGTCCGTTCAGTGCCCGTGGGGGCCTTCGTACACGCCGGGCGCCAGTCGTTCGTCCTCGGGGCCTTCGGTCCCTTCCGCCAGCACGAAGCGGCGGTCGCAGTAGGGGCATTCCACGAAGGTGGCCTCGCCCATCTCCAGCCAGACTCGCGGATGGCCCAGGGCCCCGCCGACGCCATCGCAGGCGATACGGCCGGTGCGCACGACGATCACCTCGGGCGGATTGGCGTCCACGATCAGCGCCGGCTTGGCGGGCGCGGGCTCGGGCTTGGCGGCAGCTTTACGGGCCATGGTCTTGATACCTTTTCCGCCATCCGGCTTGGCTGAGGGACGGCGCGCGCCTAGGTATGCGAGCGCGGCTTTCGCCGTCAACGCCGCTGCGACGTTTAGGACCCCATGGACCTTCCGGAATACGCGATCGAGGCTAAGGGTCTCGTCAAAACCTATCCGGCGACCAAGACTACGCCGGAAATGAAGGCGCTGAAGGGGTTGGACCTGGCGATCCCGCGCGGTTCGATCTTCGGCCTGCTGGGCCCGAACGGGGCGGGCAAGTCCACCTTCATCAATATCCTGGCGGGCCTCTGCCAGAAGACGTCGGGAACGGTGTCGATCTGGGGCCGCGACATCGACCGGACGCCGCGCGACGCCCGCGCCGCGATCGGCGTGGTGCCGCAGGAGATCGCCGCCGATCCCTTCTTCACCCCGCGCGAGGCGCTGGAGGTGGCGGCTGGCATGTACGCCGTGCCGAAGTCCGAGCGCCGGACCGACGAACTGCTGACCGCGCTGGGCTTGGCCGACAAGGCGTCGGCCTATGTGCGCCAGCTCTCCGGCGGCATGAAGCGCCGGCTAATGGTGGCCAAGGCGATGGTGCACAACCCGCCGGTTCTGATCCTAGACGAGCCGACCGCCGGGGTGGACGTGGAGCTGCGCAAGCAGCTCTGGAACTATGTGCTCGAGCTGAACGCCAAGGGCGTCACCATCGTGCTCACGACGCACTATCTGGAAGAGGCCCAGGAGCTCTGCGACCAGATCGCCATCATCAATCGCGGCCAAGTCGTCGCGTGCGAGCCGACGACCACGTTGCTGCGCCGCATGGACACCCGCATGGTCCTGGTGACGCCGGAAGCGCCGCTGACGGCCGCGCCGACGCTCGCGGGCTTTGACACCAAGCTGCTGAAAGCGGGCGGGTTCTCCGTGACCTACCGCACCGGCCAGTCCAGCGTCGAACAGGTGCTGGCCGCGATCCGCGCCGCGGGCGTGCGGATCAAGGATATCTCGACCGAGGATCCCGATCTCGAGGACGTCTTCGTGTCGCTGACGTCGGCGCCGGCTCCGGTCGTGGCCTGACCGCCGGATCAGGGCGTCGGCCCAATCGTGGTGATGTTCACCCACCGATAGGTGACCTCTGCATAGGTCCGGCCGCCGGGCCCTGGCTCGAGCCGGGGCGCTTCGGCCACCCCGCCCAGGCGCTCATAGAAGCCCCGCGCCGGAAGATTGTCGCGCAGGACCGAGACCACCAGCGACCTCGCGCCGCGCACCGCCAGGGCGCGGGCGATCCCCACCAGCAGGCGCGCGCCCAGGCCGCGCGACTGGGCGGACTTCAGCAGATAGAGCGTCGCGACTTCAGCCTCGCCCTCCACGCGCCGGCGGGAGGGACCACCCTGGCCGTAGCCGACCAGCCCGGTCCGGTCCGCCGCGGCGAGGGTCACGTCGTCCGGGCCGGGATGGAGCAGGGCCTTCGCGAAGCGGCGGGTGTGCGCCGCCTCGGACATCCGGGCCAGATAGGCGTCGGGCACGAGGCCGCGATAGGTCTCGCGCCAGGACAGGATGTGCACCCGGGCCAGCGCTTCGGCGTCCGCCGGCCCGGGGGGAAACAGGACGAACTGCGTATCGACGCTGCCGTGAGCCATCTATCCACAGCTTGGCGCTCGGGCGGCGGCGTTCAAGGGGGTGCGGGACTCGACGGCGGCCGTTAACCTCTGCGGCTTGATGAACGCCCCGGTCTCTCCCGCCACGCCCGATCCCGCCGCCGGCGCCACGCCGGTCATGGCGCAGTATTTCGAGGCCAAGGCGCGCCAGCCCGACGCCCTGGTGTTCTTCCGCATGGGCGACTTCTACGAGCTGTTCTTCGAGGACGCCCAGAAGGCCGCCGCCATTCTCGGCATCACCCTGACCGCCCGCGGCCAGCACGGCGGGGCGCCGATCCCGATGGCCGGCGTGCCGGCGCACGCCATGGAGGCCTACCTCGCCAAGCTGGTGCGCGCCGGCTTCAAGGTTGCCCTGTGCGACCAGTTGGAAGACGCCGCCGAGGCCAAGCGCCGCGGCGGCCACAAGGCGGTGGTGCGGCGCGACGTGGTGCGCGTTGTCACGCCCGGCACCCTGACCGAGGACGGCCTTCTGGATGCGCGCGGGGCCAATCGGCTCGCCGCCGTGTCGGTTCGGGCCGGAGCCGCCGCCGTGGCCTGCGTCGAACTCTCCACGGGCGAGGTCGAGTGCCTGTCGATCAGCGTCTCGGGCCTGGCGTCCACCCTGGCTGCGCTTGGACCCTCCGAGGTGCTGGTGCCCGACCGGCTGTTCGCCGACCAGGCGGTGTCGGACGCCCTGAAGCAGGCGGGCGGCTTCGTGCAGCCCATGCCCAGCGCGCTTGCCGAGCCGGGCGCGTCCGAGTCCCGGCTGAAGCGCCTCTACGGCGTCGACACGCTGGACGGTTTCGGCCAGCTGTCCGGCGCAGAGATCTCCGCCCTGGGCCTGATCGCCGCGCACCTGGAAACCACCCAGGCCGGCCGGATGCCGGCCCTCTCTCCGCCCCGGCGGGCGGGCGAAGCCGACGTCATGGTCATCGATCCGGCGACGCGGACCAGCCTGGAGATCGAGAAGTCCACCACGGGCGCCCGTGACGGCTCTCTGCTCTCGGCCATCGACCGCACGGTCACTGCGCCCGGCGCCCGCATGCTGAGCGCCCGCCTGGCGCGGCCGCTGCTGGATCCCGCCGCCATCGACGCGCGGCTGGACGCCGTGGCCTGGTTCTCCGGCCATCGTCCGCAACGCCAGAAATTGCGGGAGGCGCTGAAGGGTCTGCCCGACATGGCCCGCGCGCTGAGCCGCCTGGCGCTTGGCCGGGGTGGTCCGCGCGATCTGGGGGCGCTTCGGGACGGCCTGAACATCGGCGGGGCCGTGTGCCAGCTGTTCACCGAAACCCGCGACCCGTTGCTGACCTTGCCGGCCGAGACGGCGCAGGCGCTGTCGGCCCTGCACCTGGCCAATGTCCCGGACCTTGCCGCCTTCCGCGACCTGCTGGCGCAAGGCCTGGGGCCCGACCTGCCGGCGCTCACCCGCGACGGCGGCTTCGTGGCC
>JAIXTR010000217.1 GCA_027483845.1 Caulobacteraceae bacterium
CAGGCAGCGGCGTTGGCGGACGCCCTCGCCCACGCCGAGGCCGCCCAACGGGCCAAAGCCGACTTCCTGGCCGACATGAGCCACGAGCTGCGGACCCCGCTGAACGGGGTGATGGGCCTGGCCCAGGCGCTGGACGCCACGCCGTTGTCGCCGGAGCAGCACGCCCTGGTGACCGACATCCAAGGCGCCGCCCGCCAGCTCGACCGCCTGGTCACAGGCCTACTGGACTATGGCGACGCCGATCTGGCGCCGGACGAGCGACCCCACGGGGCGGCGCCCGACCGGCCTCTGCGCATCCTGGCCGCGGACGACAATCCCACCAACCGCAAGGTCATCACCCTGATGCTCGAGGCCGCCGGCGTGGCGGTGGTGACAGTCGAGAACGGGTCGCAGGCGATCGACGCCTGGCGCTTGGGCGGCTTCGACGCCGTGCTCATGGACCTGCGCATGCCCGTCACCGACGGGCTGGCCGCGATCCGCGCGATCCGGGCGGCGGAGGCGGCCCAGGCCCTTCCGCGAACGCCGACCATCGTCCTGTCGGCCAACACCTCGCCGGACGATCGCGCGGCCAGCGCCGCCGCCGGCGCCGACGGCCACATCGCCAAGCCGATTCGCGCCGAGGCCCTGTTCGCCGCCCTGGAGACCGCCCTGGCGGTCGCCGCCTGAGCCTACTCCCCGAAGCCCTCGCCCGGTTCGCGGACGGGCTCGAGACGCAGCAGGCGGGAGTCTGCGACCGCCGCCGTACGGTGGGCGACCAGCTTGCGGTACTCCGGGTCGCGGACCATGGCGATGAAGGCGTCCGAGGTCGGGTACTCCGCGATGAAGGCCAGGTCCCACGCCTCGGTGGCCGGGCCTGTGACCATCACCTGCGGGTGGCCGGCCCAGACCTGGCGGCCGCCGACGCGGGCGAAGATGTGCGCCGTGGTCCGGCCGTAGGCGCGATACGCCTCCAGGCCCGTCAGACCCTTGCCATGGTCGGGATGCCCGACGGGATAATCGGCCTGCGGCTTCACCTTCACCAGGTTCAGCATCTGGATCGGCTGATCGCGCGGCAGGCTCTTAAAGACCTCCCAAGCCTCGCGATCCGGATCGATATAGGTCATAGGTCCCTCCCGTCGCATTGACCCCGCGTCCGGGACTCACTACCTACGCCGCCGTTTGCCCACAAGGAACCGCATCCATGAGCCGTGATCTGCTGCCTGGCGTCACCGGCGTTCTGGTCCTGGCCGACGGAACCGTCCTGCAGGGAACCGGCGTCGGCGCCGTGGGCGAGGCCGTGGGCGAGGTCTGCTTCAACACCGCCATGACCGGCTACCAGGAGATCCTGACGGACCCCTCCTACATGGCCCAGATCGTGGCCTTCACCTTCCCGCACATCGGTAACGTGGGCACGAACGTCGAGGACATCGAGCAGATGTCCGGCTCGGCCGAGACGGCGGCGCGCGGCGCGATCTTCCGCGACGTGCCGACCCCGCCCGCCAACTGGCGCGCCGACAGCGACCTGCCCACCTGGATGAGCCGCCGCGGCGTGGTGGGCCTAGCCGGCGTGGACACCCGCGCCTTGACCCGGGTGATCCGCGAGACCGGCATGCCGCACGCCATGATCGCCCACGACCCGGAGGGGCGGTTCGACCTCGAAGCCCTCACCGCCAAGGCCAAGGCCTGGTCGGGCCTGGTGGGCCTGGACCTGGCCAAGGACGCCTCCTGCCTGCAGCCCTTCACCTATGACGAGGGCCTCTGGGACTGGAACGGCGGCTACGCCAAGCCGGGCCAGCCGAAGTACGAAGTGGTGGTCGTCGACTACGGCGTGAAGCGCAACATCCTGCGCGCCCTGACCTCGGTCGGCGCGCATGTCACCGTCGTGCCCGCCAAGACCACGGCCGAGGAAATCCTGGCTCGCAATCCCGACGGCGTGCTGCTCTCCAATGGCCCCGGCGACCCGGCGGCCACGGGCGAG
This sequence comes from Caulobacteraceae bacterium, assembly GCA_027483845.1. Lineage (GTDB taxonomy): Bacteria > Pseudomonadota > Alphaproteobacteria > Caulobacterales > Caulobacteraceae > Phenylobacterium. Next base: position 1,958 of record JAIXTR010000217.1, read on the forward strand.
TACGCCGTGCCCGAGATCCGCAAGCTGGTCGACAGCGGCAAGCCGGTCTTCGGCATCTGCCTCGGCCACCAGATGCTGTCCCTGGCCCTGGGCGCCAAGACGATGAAGATGGAACAGGGCCACCATGGGGCGAACCACCCGGTGAAGGACCTGACCACGGGCAAGGTCGAGATCGTCTCGATGAACCACGGCTTCACGGTCGACCGCGATAGCCTGCCGGAGCCGGTGGTGGAGACCCACGTCTCGCTGTTCGACGGCACAAACGCGGGCTTGGCCCTCAAGGACCGCCCTGTCTTCTCGGTCCAGCACCACCCGGAAGCCTCCCCCGGCCCGACCGACAGCCTCTATCTGTTCGAGCGGTTCGCCAGCCTGATGGATCAGGCGAAGTAGGGCGGCGCGCGCGGGCTGCGGCGACGCGGCCTGTCACGCCGGTTGTATTCACGCGCCCACGCCCCTATCCGTCCCCCATGGACAACCGGGTCACCACCGCACCGCCCCTGATGTCCAGGATCTGCCACAAGGCCGGCCTGGGCGGCGCCGCCCCGTTCCTGCCGATGAGCCGGGCCGAGATGGACGTTCTGGGCTGGGACGCCTGCGACATCGTCCTGGTCACCGGCGACGCCTATGTGGATCACCCCAGCTTCGGCATGGCGATCATCGGGCGGCTGCTGGAGGCGCAGGGCTTCCGCGTCGGCATCATCTCGCAGCCCGACTGGCAGTCGGCCGAGCCGTTCAAGGCGCTGGGAAAGCCCCGGGTCTTCTTCGGCGTCACCGGCGGCAACATGGACTCGATGGTCAACCGCTACACGGCGGACCGACGGCTGCGCCACGACGACGCCTATACCCCCAACGGCGAGGGCGGCCGCCGCCCCGACCGCTGCACGCTTGTCTACGCGCAGCGCTGCCGCGAGGCGTTCAAGGACGTGCCGATCATCCTGGGCGGGATCGAGGCGTCGCTGCGCCGGATCGCCCACTTCGACTACTGGTCCGAGAAGATCCGCCGTTCGGTGCTGGCCGACGCCAAGGCCGACCTCCTACTCTACGGCAACGCCGAGCGCGCGGTCGTCGAGGTCGCCAACCGCATCGCCGCGGGCGAGGCGCCGCGCGACCTGCACGACGTGCGCGGCGTGGCGCTGTTCCGCAGCGTGCCCGAGCATTACACGGTGCTGCCGGCCGACGACCTGGACTCCGCCGACGAGGGCGCCGCGCGCAAGCCCGGCGACGTGGTCATCCGCCTGCCGTCCTACGAGCAGGTGGAGAAGGACTCCGAGGCCTACGCCCGCGCCTCCCGCGTCCTGCACCGCGAGGCGAACCCCGGCAATGCGCGGCCGCTAGTCCAGCGGCACGGCGACCGCGACATCTGGGTGACCCCGCCGCCGATCCCGCTCACCACCGAGGAAATGGACGCGGTCTACGACCTGCCCTACGCGCGGGCGCCCCACCCGTCGTACGGCGACGCCAAGATCCCGGCCTGGGACATGATCCGGTTCTCGGTGACGATCATGCGCGGCTGTTTCGGCGGCTGCACCTTCTGCTCGATCACCGAGCACGAGGGCCGCATCATCCAGAGCCGGTCCGAGGGCTCGATCCTTCAGGAGATCGAACGGATCCGCGACAAGACCCCGGGCTTCACCGGCGTCATCTCCGATATCGGCGGCCCCACCGCCAACATGTATCGGATGGCCTGCAAGGACCCGAAGATCGAGGCGGCCTGCCGCCTGCCGTCCTGCGTCTTCCCGGACATCTGCCCGAACCTGAACACCAGCCACGACGACCTGATCCGCCTCTATCGCAAGGTGCGGGAGGTGAAGGGCGTCAAAAAGGCTCTGGTCGCGTCGGGCGTCCGCTACGACCTGGCGGTCACCAGCCCCGAGTACGTCGAAGAGCTCGTCACCCACCACGTGGGCGGCCTGCTGAAGATCGCCCCTGAGCACACCGAGAACGGTCCGCTCGACAAGATGATGAAGCCCGGCATCGGGACCTACGACCGCTTCAAGGAGATGTTCGACGCCGCCGCCAAGAAGGCCGGCAAGAAGTATCACCTGATCCCGTACTTCATCGCCGCCCACCCCGGCACGACCGACGAGGACATGATGAACCTCGCGATCTGGCTGAAGAAGAACAACTTCCGCGCCGACCAGGTGCAGACCTTCCTGCCCTCCCCCATGGCCACGGCGACGGCCATGTACCACTCCGGCGTCAACCCGCTGAAAGGTGTGCGGCGGGGCGCCAGCGAGAAGGTCGAGGTCGTAAAGGGCTTGCGCCAGCGCCGGCTGCACAAGGCCTTCTTGCGTTATCACGACCCGGAGAACTGGCCGGTGCTGCGCGAGGCCCTGACCGCCATGGGTCGCGCCGACCTGATCGGCCCCCGCCCCGACCAGCTGATCCCGGCCTATCAGCCGGGCGGCGGCGGCAAGCCTGGCGGCCGGCCCAAGCGCCACCCGGGCACGAAGTTCACGACCAAGGGCGTCCCGCCGAAGACCTGATCGGCCAGCCGCTGGCGCATTGGATTTCTCCGGCGAACCGCTATTTCTAAGCGGAGGTCACCGAGGCCTCGCCCGCGGAGCCC
>JAIXTR010000026.1 GCA_027483845.1 Caulobacteraceae bacterium
CCAGCACCGTGCCCGGAACGACGGTCGCGCCTTCCGCAGCGCCGATCGCCGACAGCACGCCGTCGGCGGGCGAGGCCACCTCGAGCGAAACCTTGTCGGTTTCCAGCTCGACGAGGATCTCGTCCTTCTTCACGGCCTCACCGACCTTCTTGGTCCAGCGCGCCACCGTGGCTTCGGTGACGGATTCGCCGAGGGCGGGCGTATTGATGTCGGCCATGGGGCTTTCCGAGTCTCTCTTGCTTGGTCCGGCGGGTTTCTTGGGTACGAGCCCTTCGCTTACGCGAAGGCCTCGTTGAGGAAGGTTTCGAGTTCTTTCAGGTGGCGGCTCATCAGGCCGGCGGCGGTGGACGCCGAGGCCGGGCGACCCACGTAGCGGGCGCGCTTGGCCTTGATGTTCAGGCGCTCGAGGGTGAGCTCCAGCCACGGGTCGACAAACTGCCAGCCGCCCATGTTCTTGGGCTCTTCCTGACACCAGACCAGCTCGGCGTTCTTGAAGCGCTTCAGCTCGTTGCTCAGCGACTTCAGCGGCCAGGGATAGAACTGTTCCAGGCGCAGGATGTAGACGTCGTCGCGGCCGCTCTTGGCGCGCTGTTCGACCAGGTCGAAGTACACCTTGCCCGAGCAGACGATGACCCGCTTGATCTCGGCGTCCTGCTTCAGCGTTACGCCGCCCACGTCGCAGCCGGCCTCGGCCCCGTCGATCATCACGCGGTGGAAGCCCGTGCCCTCCGAGAAGTCCTCGATGGTCGAGACGGCGCGCTTGTGGCGCAGCAGGCTCTTGGGCGTCATCACGATCAGCGGCTTGCGGAACTCGCGGAGCAGCTGCCGGCGCAGGGCGTGGAAGTAGTTCGCCGGCGTCGTCGCGTTGATCACCTGCATGTTGTCTTCGGCGCAGAGCTGCAGGAAGCGCTCGAGGCGGGCCGAGGAGTGCTCCGGACCCTGGCCCTCGTAGCCGTGCGGCAGCAGCATCACCAGGCCGCTCATCCGGAGCCACTTGCGTTCGCCCGAGCTGATGAACTGGTCGATGACCACCTGGGCGCCGTTCACGAAGTCGCCGAACTGGGCTTCCCAGAGGGTGAGCGTGTTGGGGTCGTTCAGCGAGAAGCCGTACTCGAAGCCCAGCACCGCCTCTTCCGACAGCGCCGAGTCCAGCACCTCGAAGTGGGCCTGGTTGGGCCCGAGGTTGCGGAGCGGGAAGTAGACCTCTTCGGTGGCCTGGTCGATCAGGCCGGAGTGCCGCTGGCTGAAGGTGCCGCGCACGCTGTCCTGGCCGGACAGGCGGACGGGATAGCCCTGGTCCAGCAGAGTGGCGAAGGCCAGGCTTTCGCCGGTGGCCCAGTCGATCCCCTGCCCGGTCTCGATCGCCTCGCGGCGGGCCGCGATGACGCGATCGACGGTCTTGTGGACCGAGATCCGCTCGGGGACCGTGGTCAGCTTGCGGCCCAGGTCGAGCAGCTTCTGCTTGGGCACGCCGGTGGCGTAGCGCTCGTCGCCGGTAGGCAGCTTCAGGCCCGACCACTTGCCGTCCAGCCAGTCGGCCTTGTTCGCCTTATAGGCCTTGCCGCCGTCGAACTCCTCGTCGAGGAACTTGTCGAAGTCGGCGATCCAGCCGTCGACATCGGCCTGGCTGGCGACGCCTTCGGCCACCAGACGGCTGGCATACAGGTCGCGAACCGAGGGGTGGTTCTTGATCTTCGCGTACATCAGCGGCTGGGTCATCGTGGGGTCGTCCCCCTCGTTGTGACCAAACCGCCGGTAGCAGAACATGTCGATGACCACGTCCTTGCCGAACAGCTGGCGGTACTCGGTGCCCACCTTGGCGGCGAAGGTGACGGCTTCGGGATCGTCGCCGTTGACATGGAAGATCGGGGTCTCGACCATCAGCGCCACATCGGTCGGATAGGGCGACGAGCGGCTGTTCTTGGGGCTGGTGGTGAAGCCGATCTGGTTGTTGACCACGAAGTGCATGGTCCCGCCGACGCCGTAGCCGCGCAGGCCCGAGAGCGCGAAGCATTCGGCCACGACGCCCTGGCCGGCGAAGGCCGCGTCGCCGTGCAGCAGCAGCGGCAGGGCATGGCCGCGGCCGGCGCCCGGCTGGTCGCGCAGGGTGAACGCCTGCTTGGCGCGAACCTTGCCGATGACCACCGGATTGACGATCTCGAGGTGGCTGGGGTTGGCGGTGAGCGACAGGTGGACGCTGTTGCCGTCGAACTCACGGTCCGACGAGGCGCCCAGGTGGTACTTCACGTCGCCCGAGCCCTGCACGTCGGACGGCAGGGACGAGCCGCCTTGGAACTCGTGGAAGATCACGTGGTAGGGCTTGCCCATCACGCCGGCCAGGACGTTCAGGCGGCCGCGGTGCGGCATCCCGATGACGATGTCCTTAACGCCCATGGCGCCGCCGCGCTTGATGATCTGCTCCAGCGCCGGGACCATCGCCTCGCCGCCGTCCAGGCCGAAGCGCTTGGTGCCGGGGAAGCGGCGGTGGAGGAACTGTTCGAAGCCTTGCGTCTCGATCAGCTTCTTCAGGATGGCGACCTTGCCCTCCTTGGAGAAGACGATCTCCTTGTCGCGGCCCTCGATACGCTCCTGCAGCCAGGCCTTCTCCTTGGGATCGGAGATGTGCATGTACTGCACGCCGACGTTGCCGCAGTAGGTGCGGCGCAGGATGTCGAGGATCTCGCGGATGCTGGCCGTTTCCAGGCCCAGCACGAAGTCGAGGAAGATCGGGCGGTCGAAGTCGGGCTCGGCGAAGCCGTAGGTCGAGGGATCGAGCTCGGAGGCGTCGCCCGGGGTGGCGGCCAGGCCCAGGGGGTCCAGGTTCGCCTTGAGGTGGCCGCGCATCCGGTAGGCCCGGATCATCATGATGGCGCGCAGGCTGTCGAGGGTGGCGGCGCGGACCTCGTCCACCGAGGCGGCGGGCTTCTTGTCGGCGATCGCCTTGCCCAGCTTGGCTTCCACCGCCGGCCAGAGGCCGTCGATGGCGCTCATCCAGTCGGGACGAGCGGCCGGGGTCTCGGGCGAGGTCCAGGCCGGCTTGGCCGCGGCGCGGGCCACGTCCGACTTGCCGTCCAGCAGGGAGGCGAAGAACGCCTGCCACGAGGGGGCGACCGAGTTCGGGTCGGCCGCCCACTTCGCGTAGAGATCCTCTACGAAGGCCGCATTGCCGCCGTAGAGGAAAGAGGTTTCGGCCATCACATCGTTGATGAGGCCCGCGTCGTCCGCCATGTCCTTCGCCTTCCGGGGCGGGCCCACGGACTTTCCGAAGAAGGAGCCGAGCGCGGACCGCCCTAAACCGTCATGTGTGGCGCTTACGCGCCCTTGAGAACGTCCAGAAGCGTGGTCCCGAGGGCCGCCGGGGACGGCGACACGCGGATGCCCGCAGCTTCCATCGCGGCGATCTTGTCCTCGGCGCCACCCTTGCCGCCGGAGATGATCGCACCCGCGTGACCCATGCGCCGCCCAGGCGGCGCGGTGCGTCCCGCGATGAAGCCGACCATTGGCTTCTTATTCGGTGAATTCTTGATGAATTCAGCCGCGTCTTCCTCGGCCGAGCCGCCGATTTCGCCGATCATGATGATCGACTCGGTCTCCGGGTCCTTCAGGAACATGTCGAGCATGTCGATGAACTCGGTGCCCTTCACCGGGTCCCCGCCGATGCCCACGGCCGTGGATTGGCCGAGTCCAACCTGCGAGGTCTGGAAGACGGCCTCATAGGTAAGCGTGCCCGAGCGAGAAACAACGCCCACCGAGCCCTTCTTGAAGATGTTGCCCGGCATGATGCCGATCTTGCACTCATTCGGGGTCAGCACGCCCGGGCAGTTGGGGCCAATCAGGCGCGACTTGGAGCCGCTGAGCGAACGCTTCACGCGGACCATGTCGGCCACCGGAATGCCCTCGGTGATGCAGATGATCAGCGGGACTTCGGCGTCGATGGCTTCGAGGATCGAGTCCGCGGCGAAGGGCGGCGGGACGTAGATCACCGACGCGTCGGCGCCTTCCTGCTTCACGGCTTCGGCCACGGTGTTGAAGACCGGCAGGCCGATGTGGGTCGTGCCGCCTTTGCCGGGCGTCACGCCGCCGACCATCTTGGTGCCGTAGGCGATCGCCTGTTCCGAGTGGAACGTGCCCTGGGCGCCGGTGATGCCCTGGCAGATGACGCGGGTGTTCTTGTTGATCAGGATCGACATGACTTACTTCGCGCCCCGCACGGCTTTGACGATCTTTTCCGCGCCGTCCGAAAGGTCGTTGGCCGCGATCACGTCCAGGCCGCTCTCGTTGATGATCTTCTTGCCCAGCTCGGCGTTGGTGCCCTCGAGGCGCACGACCAGCGGCACCTTCAGACCCACCTGCTTCACAGCGGCGATGACGCCGTTGGCCAGGATATCGCAGCGGGCGATGCCGCCGAAGATGTTGACCAGGATGCCCTTCACGTTCGGGTCGGCGATGATGATCTTGAACGCCGCCGTCACCTTGGCCTCGTCCGCGCCGCCGCCGACGTCCAGGAAGTTGGCCGGCTCGGCGCCGTACAGCTTGATGATGTCCATGGTGGCCATGGCCAGGCCGGCGCCGTTGACCATGCAGCCGATCTCGCCGTCGAGGGCGATGTAGCTGAGGTCGAACTTGGAGGCCTCGATCTCCTTCGGGTCCTCCTCGGACTCGTCGCGCAGGGCGACGACGTCCGGGTGGCGGTAGAGAGCGTTGGAGTCGAACGATACCTTGGCGTCCAGCACCCGCAGCTGGTCGTCGGCGGTGACGATCAGGGGGTTGATCTCCAGCATCGCCATGTCCTTGGCGACGAAGGCGTCATAGAGCTGGCCCAGCAGCTTGGCGCCCTGCTTGGCGAGGTCGCCCTTCAGGCCCAGCGCGCCGGCCAGGGCGCGGCCGTGGTGCGGCCAGA
>JAIXTR010000390.1 GCA_027483845.1 Caulobacteraceae bacterium
GAGGCGGACGGCGAACACCACCCAGCCGATCAGCTCGGGCGAGAGCACCGGCGCGCTGACCAGCTGGTACGGCTCTCCATTCAGCATGAAGACCCCGGACGGGTCGTCCGCGGTCTCGAACGCCGCGGAAAGCGCGGTGCGGTCCGCAGGCCGGAAGTCGGCGCCGATCACCTGGCCGGCGCTGTCGATCATGAAGGCGTAGTCCACGCCCATCCGGCTCCGGAGATTTTCGAGGGCCGAGTCGATGGTGGGTGCATCGCCCGTGGCCGCCGCCGCCCGGAAACCGAAGTCGCGCGACAGCAGGCTGGCGCCTTCCCGCAGGCGGTCGGACCGTAGCGACCAGACCCGGTCGAAGACCGTGCCGGTGGCGGCCAGTTCGCTTCGCACCTGGCGTTCGGCCGCGTCGGATATGGCGAGGAAGACCGCCAGCGAGACGATCAGCAACACCGCCCCGAACAGCGAAGCATAGAGGACGGTCAGGCGGGTAGAGAGGCGCTGGAACCGGCCCGCGCCGAGGACGCCCCGCAGCCACGCGCCGTCCATCACCCGGGCGACAAGAGCGAAGCTTTGCGGAAGGGGCGCAGGAAGGCGCATCGTGAACGCCATACCGGCCTTTCCTGAATCCGCCGTAAAGCTTGAAATCGAAAGACTTTCGAGCGGGGCTCAAACAGTTGTTTGCCTCGCCGCGAAGCCCTTGGCACTATCGGGCTTTCAGCGTCGCTTTTCGAAAGATCGCCATTGACCGTTTCCCCTCCGGCGTCCGCGGCCAACGCCGCCGACCCGCTGGCCTCCGTCGACGCCCTGATCGAGGGCCTGGGCTCGGTGGGCTACATCGCGTCCCGCCGCATCGCCACCGCCCTCTACATGGCCGTGAAGCTCGAGAAGCCGATCCTGGTCGAGGGCTCGGCCGGCGTCGGCAAGACCGAACTGGCCCTGTCCACGGCCGCCCTGCTGGGCCTGCCGCTGATCCGGATGCAGTGCTACGAGGGCCTGGACGAGTCCAAGGCGCTGTACGAGTGGAAGTACGGCAAGCAGCTCCTCTACACCCAGATCCTGAAGGACCGGATGGGCGAGAGCCTGGCCGACGCGCCGGACATGGACGCGGCCATGGTGCGCCTGCACGGGATGGGCGACCTGTTCTTCTCCGAGCCCTTCCTGGAGCCGCGGCCGCTGATGAAGGCGCTGCGCGAGGATGACGGCTGCGTCCTGCTGATCGACGAGATCGACAAGTCGGACGAGGCCTTCGAGGCGTTCCTGCTGGAGGTGCTGTCGGCCTATCAGGTGTCGGTGCCGGAGCTGGGGGTGATCAAGGCCAAGACCCCGCCGCTGGTGTTCCTGACCTCCAACAACGTCCGCGACCTGGGCGACGCGCTGAAGCGCCGATGCCTGCACCTGCACATCCCGCTGCCTGAAGCGGCGCTGGAAGAACGGATCGTGGCGTCGCGGGTGCCGGGCATCGAGGCCAAGCTGACGCGCGAGCTGGTGGCGTTCGTGCAGACCCTGCGGACCATGGACCTGCGCAAGTCGCCCTCGATCTCCGAGACCGTGGACTGGGCCCGCGCCCTGGTGTTGCTGCACGCCGACAGCCTGTCGCCAGAGGTAGTGCGCGATACGCTGAACGTGATCCTGAAGTTCGAGCAGGACATCGGGGCGGTGGAGCCGCAGGTGGTCGAACTGCTGCATCGCCAATAGGCGGGGGCACTGATGCAGCACACCCTCGAACAGTTCTTCCGGGCCCTGCGGGCGGCGGACGTCCGCGTCTCGCCGGCCGAGGCGATCGACGCCAGCCGGGCCGTGGCGGTCACCGGCTATGGCGACCGGACGCTGTTCCGCGACGCCCTTTGCTCGACGCTGGCGAAGTCGGCCGACGAGGTGGACCGGTTCGAGGCGGTGTTCGACACCTTCTTCAGCCGCGACGCGGTGGCCATGCCGCCGCCGTCCGCCACGGACCAGGGCGAACCGTCGGACGAGGACATGAAGGCCACCGAAAGCTCGCCCTTGGCCCAGGCGGTGCTGCAGGGCGACAACGCCCAGATTCAGCAGGCGATGGAAGAGGCCGCCGCGCGCGCGGGCGTCGCCGAGATCCGCCTGACCACCCAGCGCTCGCGCCTGACGCGCCGGCTGTTGGAGGAGATGGGGCTGGAGGAGATCGAGCGGATCATCGCCAGCGCCCGGCGGATGCCGGACGGCGCGGGCCAGGGCCTGGCCGACCGGCTGGACGAGGCGCGGCGCAACCTGTTCACCGAGGCGCAGGCCTATGTCGGCCGCCAGCACGAACTCTATGCGGCGGGCTCGGCGCGCGAGCTGCGCGAGGAGCGGCTGGCCAAGAAGCAGCTGAACGCGGACGGCGGGGTCGATCCCGTCGACTACCAGCTGATGCAGGCGCTGGTGAAGAAGATGGCCAAGCGTCTGGCGGCCAAATACTCGCGCCGGCGCCGGGCCGCCCAGAAGGGCCACCTGGACGTCCGCAAGACGCTACGCAAGTCGATGGCCCACGGCGGCGTGCCCTTCCAGATCGAGTGGAAGGTCAAGAAGGTGGACCGACCCTCGATCGTCGCGATCTGCGATGTGAGCAAGTCGGTGGCCGCCGCCGCGCAGTTCCTGCTGACCTTCCTCTATTCGCTGAACGAGGTGGTCGACCGGATGGACGCCTTCGCCTTCTCGGGCCGGCTGATCAGCGTCAACGACGTGCTGGACGACAACGCCGTCGAGGGCGCGATCTTCAAGGTGCTGCAAGAGATCGGTTTTCAGCAGACCGACTACGGACGCTCGCTACAGGACTTCGCCGATCAGCACCTGGACAGCCTGGACCGGCGGACGACCGTGATCTTCCTTGGCGACGGCCGCTCGAACTTTGCCGATCCGCGCCTGGACATCATGCGCCAGATCCACGATCGCAGCCGGGCGGTGATCTGGCTGAACCCGGAGCCCGAGAGCTACTGGGCCCAGGGCGACAGCGTCATGCACCGCTACGCCCGCTTCTGCCACGTGGCCAAGCAGTGCGGCACGATCGAGCAGCTGGAGCGGATCATCGACGACGTGCTCAGGAGCTACGTCCCGCACTGACGTCCTCGGCGCGCTTCAGGCGGAGCACGGCGGCGAGTTCGGCGTGGCGGACGCGGCTGACGGCGTAGGGCATCAGCGCGATCGCCGAGCCCACGGCGAACAGCGCCGCCAGGGGTCCCCAGGCCAGGATCAGCAGGCGCAGGGTGTGTTCCGGCACCACGGCGCCCACCACATGGCCGGCCGCCTTCGGGAAGTGCAGGGCGTCGAGGGCGAAGCCGGCGGCCATCTGGCCGAAGCCGCCCGCCGCCTTGGACGCGAAACCCAGGCCGGCGAAGTAGAGCCCCTCGCGCCGCGCGCCGAACAGCACCTCATGCTCGTCGGCGGCGTCGGCCATCATCGCGGGATAGGCCACGACCAGGAAGCCGATGCCGACGCCGGCCACCCCGGCGCCCGCCATCAGCCAGGGCGCGGC
>JAIXTR010000401.1 GCA_027483845.1 Caulobacteraceae bacterium
ACATGGGCGAGGTGCGGGTCTATCCGTACGGCGGCGCGTTCGCCCACGTGATCGGCTATGTGGCCAAGGTGAACCGCGAGGACATCGCGCCCAGCGGGCCGAATTCCGACCCGATCCTGCTGCATCCGGGGTTCCGCATCGGCCGCCAGGGCGTCGAGAAGGCCTTCGACGTCGCGCTGCGCGGCAAGCCGGGCGCCGAGAAGGTCGAGGTGGACGCCAACGGCCGGCAGGTGCGCGAGGACCCGAACGGCGACATCGCCGCCACGCCCGGCAAGGAGATCCAACTCAGCCTCGACGTCGATGTCCAGCTGCGGGCGGAAGAGGTGTTCGGCGCCGACAGCGGGGCGGCGGTGGTCATGGACTGCCGCAACGGCGACATCCTGTGCATGTTCTCCGGACCCAGCTTCGATGCGAACAAGTTTGTCCGCGGGCTGACCGGCGCGGAGTATCGCGGCCTGGCGCAGTACGACCACAAGCCGTTGTTCAACAAGGCGCTGACGGCCACCTATCCGCCCGGGTCGACGTTCAAGACGATGGTGGCGCTGGCGGCGCTGGAGAACGGCTACGACCCCAATACGGTGCACGTCTGCACCGGCCACTGGTTCTTCGGGCGCACGTGGAAGTGCGACCAGGTGCATGGCGCGCAGAACATGCACAACGCCATCGCTACGTCGTGCGACATCTACTTCTATCAGACGGCGCTGGCCATCGGCCCCGACAAGATCGCCGAGACGGCGCGCAAGTTCGGCCTGGGCGAGATCTTCGACATCGGCATCCCCGGCCAGAAGAAGGGGCTGGTGCCCGACACCGCCTACAAGAAGCGCCGCTTCCCCAAGGACCCCAAGTGGCATCCGGGCGAGACGCCCAGCATGGGAATCGGGCAGGGGTATACGAACCTCAATCCGCTGCAGCTCTGCGTGATGACCGCGCGCATCGCCAACGGCGAGAAAGCCCTGCACCCGCGCCTGATCCGCTCGATCGGCGGGGTGGAGCAGAAGTCCGGCGCCGCCTGGGGCGAGCTGCCGGTGGACAAGCAGCACCTGCTGTTCGTGCGCGAGGCAATGGCGGCGGTCACCACGGGCATCGGCACGGCGGCGCGGGTTTCGGACCTGGGGCTGGGCCCGATCAAGATGGCGGGCAAGACCGGCACGGCCCAGGCCTATTCCTATGGCGCGGGGCGGGGCGTGCACGGGACGGCTGGGGCCTGGAAGCTGCGCGACCACGCCTGGTTCGTCGCCTTCGCGCCGTATGACGATCCCCGCTACGCCATCAGCGTGCTGGTCGAGCATGGCGGATTCGGCGCGACCGCCGCGGCGCCCAAGGCGCGCGAGATCATGCGCACCGTCCTGCTGAAGGACGCTGAGGTGATGCAGCGCGTCCAGACCGTGACGCCGTTGCCCCCGGCGCTGGATGAGGCGCCGGCCGCGACCCCCGACCCCGGAGCCAAAGTATGACCGTCTCCGCCCTGACCCGGCCCGGCGAGCGGGAACGGCTCATCGTCAAGCTGTCCGAACTGGACTGGGTGTTCGTGATGGTCCTCAGCCTGATCGCCGGAGCGGGCGCGCTGATGCTGTTTTCGATCGCCGGATCGTCCTGGACGCCCTGGGCCGCGGCGCACGTCACCCGGTTCGGGATCTGTCTTCTGATGATGATCGCGCTGGCGATGATCGACATCCGCGTCTGGTTCGCCCTGGCCTATCCGGTCTACGGCCTGGGCCTGTTGCTGCTGGTGGCGGTGGAGGCGGTCGGCGACGTGCGCCTGGGCGCCCAGCGGTGGCTGTCCATCGGCAGCTTCAGCTTCCAGCCGTCGGAAGTGATGAAGCTGGGGATCGTGCTGGCCCTGGCGCGGCTCTACCACGGGGTATCCGCCGAACGCGCCCGCCTGTCCTGGTGGCTGCTGATCCCCGCGGCGATGATCGGGGCGCCGGTGCTGCTCGTGGCGCACCAGCCGGACCTGGGGACCGCCATGCTGATCGCCCTCACCGGCGGGGCCATCGTCATGCTGGCCGGCCTGTCGTGGAAGATCATCGGCACCGCCGTGGTCGGCGCCCTGGCGGTCATCCCGCCCTTCGTGATGTTCGGCATGCACGACTATCAGCGGCAGCGGGTGCTGACGTTCCTGGACCCCGAGAGCGATCCGTCAGGGTCGGGCTATCACATCCTGCAGTCGATGATCGCCCTGGGTTCAGGCGGCCTGCTGGGCAAGGGCTATGGCCTGGGCTCCCAGAGCCAGCTGAACTTCCTGCCCGAGAAGCAGACCGACTTCATCTTCGCGACCCTGGCCGAGGAGTTCGGCTTCGTGGGCTGCGTCTCGGTGCTGGCCCTGTACGCCGCGGCGATCTTCATGGCGCTGCGGACCTCGTACCTGAGCCACAGTCACTTCGGACGGCTGGCGGCCGCCGGGGTGACCGCCACCTTCACGCTCTATGTGCTGATCAACGGGGCCATGGTCATGGGTCTGGCGCCCGTCGTCGGCGTGCCCATGCCGATGCTGAGCTACGGCGGCACCGTCATGCTGACCGTGATGATCGGCTTCGGCCTAGTCCAGTCGGTCCGGGTCCACCGCTACGCCGAGGTGACCAGCGGCAAGGGCAGCTTCGTCTAGACGCCGCCCGGACAAGGGCTTGTTTATGGCTTTCCGGCCCTATGGCTGGGAAGCAGCGGTGTAGGCTGCTGGATACGCCTTTTGGCGCATATCGCGGGGAGCACGGGCAGATGGCGGGCAAGCTAGTCAATGTCGAGGCGGGCCGGGGCGTCGCGTCCCTCTTGGTCGTCTTCTATCATGCCGAAAAGTACTACTTTGGGACTGAGAAGTACTGGACCGACGGCGTACTGGGCGGCCTCTTTCGATTCGGTCACGCCGGTGTCGAGTTCTTCTTCGTCCTGTCCGGCTACATCATGTACGCGGTCCACAAGCGCGACATTGGTAACTCCGCCAAGCTTCTGCCCTTCATGCAGAAGCGGTTCGATCGCATCTATCCTTTCTTCTGGCTCGTGCTGGCGGTGACGGTGGCGCTATATTTCGCAATACCCAGCGCTGGCGAAGCCATCTACCGCGACCCTTGGATCATTTTACAGTCGGCACTTCTGGTCGGCTGGGAGCCGCTGAACTCTGTGGTCTTCGTATCTTGGACCATGTGGCACGAGATCCTTTTCTACAGCCTGTGCGCGCTCGTCATCGCGTTTCCGCGGATCGGCGTTCCAGCCTTCGCGCTCTGGATTGCAGCTTCCGCAGCGGTGACCCTCTCGGGTTTCCAGGCGCCCTGGCCGATCTATTGGACGATGTTCGTGAACGTGCTGTTCGCCCTCGGTGTCGGGGCCGCCGTCATCCTCGAGAAGTACCGCGTGCCGATGCCTCGGCTGGTCCTGGCGCTCGGCGCGCTGATCTTCTTCGGTACAGGCATCTGGTCGAACAATGTCACGCTGTCAGACCCGGCGAGCAACAGCTTGTTCGGAGTCGGCGCCACTCTTGCCTTGTTGGGTGGCGTGCAGTGCGAACGTGACGGCTATCTGCGCGCACCCCGCTGGATGGTGACGCTGGGGGCGGCGTCCTTCGCGATCTACCTCACGCACATGCTGAGCCTGACGGCGCTAGCGAAGCTTTCGGTGAAGCTGCATCTTCCAACGCTCGTTCCCGCTCTGGTGGCCTATCTTGGGCTCGTGCTGGGCTCCACGCTCGCGGGCATCGCCATCCACTATTTGGTCGAGATACATTTGATGGGGCTAACTCAACGTTGGAGTCGCCGCCGCGCCGCCGCCGCTGCCTTCCCCAACGGCGGCCCGGCCGCCTAGAGGCCTCAGAAGCCGTCGAAGCTGTGCTGACGGCGGATGTAGTCGCCCCGGAATTCAAAGAACGCGCCGACATGCTCCTTGATGGCGTCCAAGGGCTCGATGCTCCGTTATTGCAGGGCCACGACTTCAGCCCAGAACTCTGCGCTGGCCACTCAGTCACCACACTTCGTTGTTTTTAGATGGTTGCCGATTAGACCAGCGCCGATCATCGGCTCGTCGCAGACCTAAACCCGCAGCGCCTGCTCGCCCGCGCGGACCAGGGCGTCGACGATCCCCGGTTCGGTCGAGGCGTGGCCGGCGTCCCAGACGACCTCGAACCGGGCGTTCGGCCAGGCGGTCTTGAGCCGCCAGGCGCTCTCCATCGGGGTCACCACGTCGAAGCGGCCCTGGACGATCCAGCCGGGGGTGTCCTTGAGCTTGGCGGCGTTCTTGATCAGCCAGTCGTGCTCGGGGAAGAAGCCGCCGTTGACGAAGAAGTGGCACTCGATCCGCGCAAACGCGATGGCGAAATCGATCTCGTTGAACTTGGACGGCCGCGCCTCGGGGCCGCGGATCGAGATGGTGTCGCCTTCCCACTGGCTCCAGGCCGCGGCCGCCTCGGCCTGAACCCGGCGGTCCGGGTGGGTGAGGCGCTTGTGATAGGCGGCCATCATGTCGCCGCGCTCAGCTTCGGGGATCGGCGCGCAGAACCGGGCCCAGGCGTCGGGGAACAGCATCGAGGCGCCGTCCTGATAGAACCAGCGCAGCTCGCGCTCGGTCAGCAGGAAGATGCCGCGCAGGACCAGGCTCTCGACGCGCTCGGGATGCTTGATGGCGTAGGCGAGGGCCAGGGTGGACCCCCAGGACCCGCCGAATACGCACCATTTTTCGACGCCCAGGTGCTCGCGCAGCCGCTCGATGTCCTCGATCAGCGACCAGGTGGTGTTGTCGTCCAGGCTGGCGTTGGGCCGGCTCTTGCCGCAGCCGCGCTGGTCGAACAGGGCCATGCGCCATTTCGCCGGGTCGAAGAACCGGCGCATAGTCGGGTTGATCGCCCCGCCCGGGCCGCCGTGCAGGATCACGCACGGCTTGCCGTTCGGATTGCCGCACTCCTCGTAGAAGATCTCGTGCGGCCCGCCGGTGGCGAGCCAGCCGCTGGCGTAGGGCTCATTGTCCGCGAACAGGCCGCGACGGTGATCGTGCGAGGAGACGCCAGGGGCCGGGGTATTTCTTTCCATTCGCCCTTCTACTTCGGGAAACGCCTGTCCAGCCAGTCCAGCATGAGGCGGTTCACCTCTTCGGGCTTCTCTTGCTGTGTCCAGTGCCCGGATCCGGCGACCATGTGCGTTTCCAGGTCGCCGATGAACTGCGGCATCGGCTCGGCCATTTCGGGCGACAGCACGGCGTCCAGTTCGGCGGTGATCATCAGGCAGGGCAGGTTGTCGAGGCGGGTCGGCAGGCTGTCTGCGCGCTCCCAGTTGCGGGTGAAGTTGCGGTACCAGCTGACCGGTCCGAAGAAGGTCCCTTCGCGGAACGCGTCGGCGAACACCGCCAGCTCCTCCGGCGTCAGGAGCTGTTCCGACCCCGTCACGCCGTCCCAGCCGCGCAGCATGTCGCGGAAAGCGAAGGTCGAGCCGCCGCCTTCGCCCGAGAGGCCGGCGCCCGCGGCCTGGGTGGCGGGCTTGCGCATGAAGAAGCGCATGGTCTTGGCGGTGTCTTCGCCCAGCACGGTCTCCGGCTCGTCCGGGTTCTGGAACCAGACGATGTACATGTCAGGGCCGAACCGCTTGCGCATGATGGCGATCGGGTCGGCCGGCGCACGGGGCAGGAAGGGGGTGTTCAGGCCGATGACGGCGGCGACGCGGGTGGGATGCATCAGCGGCATCTGCCAGGCGACGATACCGCCCCAGTCGTGCCCGACGAAGATCGCCTTTTCGACGCCCAGGTGGTCGAGCAGGCCGACTAGATCGCCCGTCAGGTTCGCCAGATCGTAGGCCTCGACCTCACCGGGCTTCGACGACAGGCCGTAGCCGCGCTGGTCCGGGGCGATCACCCAGCGACCGGCGTCGCCCAGGGCCTTGATCTGGTGGCGCCACGAAAAGGCCAGTTCGGGAAAACCGTGACAGAGCACGATCGGCACGCCCGTGCGGGGGCCAGCTTCGTAGTAGGCGATCTCGACTCCGTTCACCGCCGCCCGCTGGACCGGTGGCATCATCGTCTCAAGCGCCGACATGTGGTTCTCCAATGGATCTGGCGGCGGGGCCGGCCGCAATTGGGGTTTCCCTTAAGCCCGTTTGGCCAGTAGGGCATGGGCGCCGTGACGTCCGCCAATCCGCCTTCTCCGCCGCCCGCCGCCACGCCGTGGGGCTTGGTCGTTCTCCTGGGCCTGCTTACGGCCATGGGGCCCCTGGCGATCGACATGTACCTGCCCAGCCTGCCGGCTATCGGCGCGGCGCTGAAGGCCGACCCGTCAATGACCCAGGCCACGGTCGCGAGCTTCCTGGCCGGCATGGCGATCGGGCAGATGGTCTATGGGCCGGCGTCGGACCGCCTGGGGCGCCGGGGGCCGATCCTGTTCGGTGCGGCCGTGTTCATCGTGGCGTCCATCGGCTGTGCGCTCGCCCAGAACATCGAACAGCTGCTGATCGGCCGCTTCGTCCAGGCGCTGGGGGCCTGCGCCGGCGGGGTGGTGGTGCGGGCGGTCGTGCGCGACCAGTTCAATCACACCGAGACGGCGCGGATGCTCAGCCTGATGATGCTGATCATGGGGCTGGCGCCGATACTGGCCCCGCTGCTGGGCGGCGTGTTGCTGGGCGTCGGCGACTGGTCGTGGAATTTCTGGTTCATGGCCGCGTTCGGCGTGGCGATCGGCGTGGCGACCTTCCTGCGGCTGCGGGAATCACGGACGGAGGCGACGGCGCTTCAGGCCGCCCAGGAGAACCCGCTGCAGTCCTACTTGGCCGTGCTCGGCAAGCGGCGATTGGTCGGTTACGTGCTGGCCGGGGCGCTGAACGGCGCGGTGCTGTTCACCTATGTCGCCTCGTCGCCCGAGCTGATGATGGGGACCTATCGCGTGCCCGTCGCGATCTTCCCGTTCCTGTTCAGCCTGAACGCCGTCGCGATCATCGGATCCAGCCAGCTGAACCGCTATGCGCTGCGCAAGCTCACGACGGACCAGGTGCTCCTGCGGGCGAGCAATGTGTCGCTTGTGGTCGGGATCCTGCTGGCGCTCGCGGCTCTCACCGGGATTGGCGGTCCGTGGACCGTGCTGCCGCTGCTGTTCGCGCTGCTGGGAACCTATGGCTTCATGGGCGGCAACACCACGGCCGGCGCCCTCAGTGTCGATCCGGTGCGATCCGGCGCGACCTCGGCCCTGCTCGGCGCCGCCTCGTTCGGCGCCGGAGCCCTGGCGTCATCGGTCGCGGGTCTGCTCCACGACGGCACGCCGCGGCCGATGGCGATGGTCATGCTGTTTGCTATGTTGGGGTCCGTTGCGTCGCTCCGGCTGCTTGCGCTGCCGAGACTCCCGGCGGAACATACCTGACGGACCGGTAATCACGCGCCATGTCCCGAATCAGCGGCGGGCAGTCGCCGAACCGCCGGAGCACGTAGTCCCGCGTCGCCAGGAAGTCGGCCTTACTCACCATCCGCCAGTTCGTCGAACCTAGCCGATGGTCGAAAACGAAGCGCAGCAGCAGCGCCAGCGACCGTCCCAACTGGTGGCACAAGATCATCGCGAACTGGTGCGGTGCGCAGTTCTTCTCTGCGAATAGTACGCGATTGCGCCGAATGAAGTAGGTCTGCAGCGGGCCCCGGGCGTCCCCGATTGACGCGCCGCCCTTGTGGTGGACGAGGGCGCTCTTGACGACGCGCGATGGGAAACCGAGCCGCTTGGCGCGGAAGCACCAGTCTGTCTCCTCATAGTTCAGGAAGAAGCGCTCGTCGAAGCCGCCGACCGCATCGAAGATCTTGGCGGTGGTAAACAGGCTCGCGCCGATGATGAACTCACTCTCGACAAATTTCTCGGCGCGCCGATAGTTCTCTTCCGACGAGCGAAACTTGAGCGGAAGGCCGAAGATCGGCGAGGTCTTGCTGCCCCAGAACTGCAGGGCGTTGCCATAATCGTAGCGGATTGTCGTGCCGAGGACGGCGGCGTCGCCCTGAATCGCCGAAGCCTCGACAAGCTCCGTCAGGCAGTCGGGGGTGACGAACGCATCGTTGTTGAGCAGGTAGATGTATTCGGCGCCAAGCTTGCTCGCCTCGGCAATGCCTAGATTGCAGCCGCCCGCGAAGCCGAGGTTCTCCGGGCTAGCAATCAAATGGAAGCGAGGATCTGAAACTTTAAGGTGCTTGAGCGAGTCATCGGCCGAGTCGTTGTCGACAACGACGAAAGCCCAATTCCGATGAGAGGATCGCTTGATGTGATCGTAGCACAGCAGCGTGTCCTGCCAGCCGTTCCAGTTGACGACGACGACGCCCACCAGGGGCTCGGCTGCGCCGGAACTTCGTTGTGATCTTTCCGGCACTTCAAAATCCCGATTTCGAGTTCGGAGCGAACCCTGCACAACGCACGATCTGAGAATGGTGGCGCGTCGACCGGCAAATCAAATCCTTCGGAGCGGAAATATCCCGTAAATGCCGCTCAAACCATGGGTGCCTTTCGTCAGGCGGGATCGGTCCCGCGCGCCGCCCAGGCCAGGATCCCCCAGCCGATGAGGAACATCACGCCGCCGATCGGGGTGATGGCGCCAAGCCAACGCGGCGCGCCGAGCGCCATGGCGTAGAGGGTCCCGGAGAAGATCACGGAGCCCGCCAGGAAGAAGGCGGGGGCGAACCGGGCGCGCCGCGCGCCAATGTTCATGAAGGTGGCGCAGGCGAAGGTCGCCATGGTGTGCATGAAGCCGTAGGTGGCCCCGGTCCGCAGCCACTCCTGCGCCTTGGGGTCCGTGACGCCGTGGGCCGCGAAGGCGCCGACGGCGACAGACACGAAGCCGCCGATCGCCGCCAGGGTCATCCAGTTCCGCCGGGTCCAGAACCCCATCCGTCACGCCTCTGCTAGGTTTGGGTCATCCCCATACAGCAGGCCGGCGATCCTTCCAGGGCTGTTCCTTCTCGAGTTGCCCCGCAAGGCGATAGAGGGTGGCCTCGTCAGCGAAGCGGCCGGTGAACATCATGCCGATGGGAAGACCGTCGTCGGATTCCCAGAGCGGCAGGGATAGGGACGGCTGGCCGGTGAAGTTGGCGGGCGGCGTCGTGCCATAGGTGGCGGCCTGGCGGCGGTCGAATTCCTTGAGGTCGTCGGTCAGGGGGTTCAACCAGTCGCAGCGGGGCGCGGGCGTCGACATCACCGGCGTGAGATAGACGTCGAAGTCATCGAAGGCGGAGAGGATCTGGCGGTTCATCAGGCGGAGCTGCTGGAAGCCCCAGAACGCCTGCTGGCCGTTGAGACGCTTGCCGGCGTCGTAGCCACGCTGGGCGAGGGGACCGAGTTCGCCCGGCTCCGGCTCGCGGCCCAGGGCGTCGACCCAGCGCTTGACGTTGGCCGAGAAGTTGGAGGCGCTGGCCAGGCCCTGGGCGCGGTAGAGCAGGCGGTAGTCGATGCCGAGGCCCTGTTCGAAGACCTCGTGGCCCAGGCGCTTCAGCAGGTCGGCGGTGCGGACGAGCGCAGCCAGCATCTCGTCGGGGATCGGCCGTCCGCTGGGCGTCTCGGCCGACCAGGCGATGCGCAGCTTGCCCGGGCTCTTCTCGATCTCGGCGAGGTAGGGGCCGTCCTTGGCCGGGGCCTGGAAGGGGTCGCCGGATTGCGCATAGCCGGTGGCGTCGAGCATGGCGGCGCTGTCGCGGACCGTTCGGCTGACCACGTGGTGGACCGAGAAGCCCAGGGCGCCGTCGGAGACCTCGCAGATCGGCGTGCGGTCGCGGGTGATCTTCATGCCCACCAGGCCGCAGCAGGCGGCCGGGATGCGGATGGAGCCGAGGCCGTCGCTGGCGTGAGCGAGGGGGACGATGCCGGCCGCCGTCGCGGACGCGGCGCCGCCCGAGGAGCCCCCCGAGATATGGTCCGGGTTCCAGGGATTGCGGCAGAACCCCAGGCGCTCGGAGTTGGTGACGCCGGGGATGCCGAACTCCGGCGTGTTGCTCTTACCCACCATGACCACGCCCGCGGCGCGGTAGCGTTTCACCAGTTCGCTGTCCTCGGCGTCGGCTGCGACCTGGGCGAAGTTGCTGCCGGAGCTGCGCGGCCAGCCCTCGACCTGGGCGCCCAGGTCCTTGATGAGGAATGGTACGCCCTTGAACGGACCGTCTGGCAGGTCGCCGGCCGCCCACTTCCGGGCGTCGTCGTAGCCCTTGTAGACCACCGCGTTGAGGGTCGGGTTGTGCCGCTCGATCCGCGCAATGGCCGCCTCGACCAGCTCGGAGGGGGTCACCTGTTTGCGGGCGACCAGATCGGCCAGACCCAGGCCGTCGTACTCGGAATAATCGTCCATCAACGGGCTCCAGCGGAAAGGAAGGCGAGTTTCTCGACCGGCGCGAGCTCGCGCACCTGCCGTTTCAGCGCGCCCAACGCGCCCTCGGCGGCGTCGAGGGTCTCGGCGATGTCGCCGTCGGTCATGGCGGCGCAGAGGAACATGT
>JAIXTR010000443.1 GCA_027483845.1 Caulobacteraceae bacterium
GTTGCCCTCGGCGGCCCTTGATGTGTCTCAGGTCGGCGTGTGGCCTACTTGATGATCTTCGACACGACGCCCGAACCCACCGTGCGGCCGCCTTCGCGAATGGCGAAGCGCAGGCCCTGGTCCATGGCGATCGGCGTGATCAGCTCGATGTTCAGCTCGGCGTTGTCGCCGGGCATGATCATCTCCACGCCTTCCTTCAGCTTGATGATCCCGGTCACGTCCGTCGTCCGGAAGTAGAACTGCGGACGATAGTTCGTGAAGAACGGGGTGTGACGGCCGCCCTCTTCCTTCGTCAGGATGTAGGCTTCCGCCGTGAACTCGGTGTGCGGCGTGATCGAGCCCGGCTTGCAGAGCACCTGGCCACGCTCGACGTCTTCACGCTTGGTGCCGCGCAGCAGCACGCCCACGTTGTCGCCGGCTTGACCCTGGTCCAGCAGCTTGCGGAACATTTCCACGCCCGTGCAGGTCGTCTTCTGCACGTCGCGGATGCCCACGATCTCGACTTCCTCGCCGACCTTCACGATGCCCTTTTCGATCCGGCCCGTGACGACCGTGCCGCGACCCGAGATCGAGAACACGTCTTCCACCGGCATCAGGAACGGCAGGTCCACCGGACGCTCCGGCTGCGGAATGTAGGCGTCCACCGTGGCCATCAGCTCGAGGATCTTCGACTCGCCGATTTCCGGATTACGACCTTCCACCGCCGCCAGGGCCGAACCCTTGGTGATCGGAATGTCGTCGCCCGGGAACTCGTAGCCGCTCAGCAGCTCGCGAACTTCCATCTCCACGAGGTCCAGCAGCTCCTCGTCGTCGACCATGTCCACCTTGTTCATGAACACCACCAGCGCCGGCACGCCCACCTGACGGGCCAGCAGGATGTGCTCACGCGTCTGCGGCATCGGACCATCGGCCGCCGACACCACCAGGATCGCGCCGTCCATCTGCGCCGCACCCGTGATCATGTTCTTCACGTAGTCGGCGTGCCCCGGGCAGTCCACGTGCGCGTAGTGACGGTTCGCCGTCTCGTATTCCACGTGCGCCGTGTTGATCGTGATCCCGCGCGCCTTCTCTTCCGGCGCCGCATCGATGTCCGCATACGACATCGCCTTCGCACCACCAGCCTTCGCCAGCGTCATCGTGATCGCCGCCGTCAGCGTCGTCTTCCCATGGTCAACGTGACCAATCGTGCCGATGTTGCAGTGCGGCTTATTACGTTCAAACTTCTCTTTGGCCATGGGGTCCTGCCGGCGTTGCCTGATCTACGGTTCACAAGGAGCTGGAGCGGGTAGCGGGAATCGAACCCGCATCCTCAGCTTGGAAGGCTGCTGCACTACCATTGTGCTATACCCGCAATAGCTTCGCGGGGCCGCCGCAACTCCTCACTTCAAATTCGTTCCGGCGCGTGGTGGGGGAAGTAGGACTCGAACCTACGAAGCGATACCGCAGGGGATTTACAGTCCCCCCCCTTTGCCACTCGGGACATTCCCCCAGCGCGCACGGAGCCCAAATCGGAGCCCTTCTAGAAAAGGCTTCCGCCCAAGGAGCCGAGGGGCTTTAAGCGCCCAACTCAACGTCCAAAAGCAGTCGCCCTCCGAGGGGGGCCCCAAATCGGAGCGCGTCTTATAGTGGCCTCGCCTACGGAACGCAACGACGCCCGAAAGGGTCGTGATTTTAGGCCGAAAACAGGCCGCCCGGGCCGCAGCAACGCCCGTCCGGCCACCGTCGCCGACGACTGGATCTGGGGCTGGCACGCCGTGGAGGCCGCCTTGGCGAACCCCAAGCGCGGCGCGCCCCTTCGCCTCGTGGCGACGCCTGAGAAGGCCAAGCAGGTCGAGGCCAAGTTCGGCCGCAACATCGTCCACGAGATCGCCGACGCTCATAAGATCGGCCTGGGCCTGCCCCAGGGCGCGGTCCACCAGGGAATCGCCCTGCGCCCTGCCCCCCTCGAAGAGGCGGACCTGTCCGATTTCGAACAGCGGCCCGGCGCCGTCGTGCTGATTCTGGACCAGGTGACCGACCCGCAGAACGTCGGCGCGATTCTCCGCTCGGCCGCCGCCTTCGGCGTGGTCGGCCTGGTGCTGCAGGACCGTAACGCCCCCAAGCTCTCCGGCGCCCTGGCCAAGGCCGCGGCCGGCGCGGTCGAACAGGTGCCCGTCGCCCGGGTGGTCAATCTCTCCCGCGCCCTGGACGAACTCAGCAAGCTGGGCTGGCGCACGGTGGGCCTCGCCGGCGAGGCCGATCGCGGGCTGCACGAGGTGATGGACGGAGCCACGCCGACCGTCCTGGTCCTTGGCTCGGAGGGCGAAGGCCTGCGCCGCCTGGTGGCCGAGCACTGCGACGAACTCGCCCGCATCCCCATGCCCGGCGGCTTCGAGAGCCTGAACGTCTCCGCCGCCGCGGCCATCGCGCTGTACGAGGCGGCGCGGCCGCGCACCTGAGCGGTTGCAGCCAGCGGCCGCCTGACGCATTGAGGCCTGATGATCGAAGAGCTGCTCAGCCCCGGCGCCCTGACCGCCCTCTTCCAGGTCTTGATGATCGACCTGGTCCTGGCCGGCGACAACGCCGTCGCCGTCGGTCTCGCCGCGGGCGGACTGCCGCCGGACATGCGGCGCAAGGCGATCTTCTGGGGCCTGGGCGCCGCGGTGGTCACCCGGATCGGCTTCGCGCTGATCACCACCCAGCTGCTCGGCATCGTGGGCCTGCTGTTCGCCGGCGGCCTGCTGCTGCTCTGGGTCTGCTGGAAGATGTGGCGCGAGCTGCGCGAGCAGGCGGCGAACGACGAGGCCCAGGCGGCCGCGGCCATGGACGACGACCCGGCGACCGAGCCCAAGGTCAAGGCCAAGACCTTCAAGGACGCCCTGATCCAGATCCTGATCGCCGACGTCTCCATGTCGCTGGACAACGTCCTGGCGGTGGCCGGCGCGGCCCGCGAGCACCCCACCATCCTGATCTTCGGCCTGCTGCTGTCGATCGCGCTCATGGGCGTCGCCGCCCACGCCATCGCCCGCCTGCTGCACAAGTACCGCTGGATCGGCTTCATCGGCCTCATCATCGTGCTGTACGTGGCGCTGCACATGATGTGGCAGGGCGGCCGCGATGTGGTCGA
>JAIXTR010000038.1 GCA_027483845.1 Caulobacteraceae bacterium
CGACGATGGCGATGTCCAGGCCCAGCGACCAGCTGTCGATGTAGAGATTGTCGGCGGCGATGCGGTCGCGCATGCAGCGCAGATCCTGGATCTCGCCGCGAAGGCCGTTTACCTGGGCCAGGCCCGTCAGGCCGGGCTTGGCGCGGAAGCGGTCGATGTAGGCCGGGATGTGCGCGCCGTAGTAGTCGTCGTGCGCCAGTGCGTGCGGGCGTGGCCCGACAATCGACATATCCCCTTTCAGCACATTCAGCAGTTGGGGAAGCTCGTCGAGGCTGAGCTTGCGCAGCACGGCGCCGATCGCGGTGACGCGGGCGTCCCCACGCGTGGCTTGGCGCACATCACCGCTGTCCTCGGCGACCGTCATGGTGCGGAACTTGTAGATGGTGAAGATGCGGCCGCAGTGCCCGGTGCGACGCTGCTTGAAGATCGCCGGGCCGCTGGAATCCAGGCGGACCGCCATGGCCACGCAGACGAGCAGGGGCAGGAAGATCAGCAGGGCGATGAGGGCGGCCGCGATGTCGACGCTGCGCTTGCCGACGCTGCGCGCCACGTCGGAAGGCTCCGCCGACCGTTTCCGGACGACGAACTCTTCACCGCGTGGCGTAACGCCTACCGTCCTCGCGACGATGTCGGTCATTGGAAAGCAACCCCAATCCTATTTCGCCCCAACCATTCACACCCCTCCCGGCATCATGGTTGCTTCTTGTTAGCCGTCTTCTCAAACGAACTCTTCACGCTCGTCGGTACTTAATGTGACACAGCCCGGGAAATGGGCAGTGTCGGAGTAGAAAGATGCCGTCCGACGTGTCCGTCGATCTGGTCACGCATGTCACCGAAGCCCAGCCAACCCGCCGACTTACGGTGGGGATGGGTCTGGCGATCGGCGCATGCGCCTCGCTGGCGCTTTGGACCTGCATCGGCCTCGGCTTGCGCGCGCTTTTCACCGCCTAGACCCAGGACGGGTCGTACTCGCCTGAAAATGCACGCGGAAACCAAAGATCGCGCGTTCTAGACCTCCGTTGCGGCAAGAGCAATCGGGTGTCCCGGGCCGTTTGCGATCGACGTCGAAGCGGTTAGGTGTGGGCTGCGGCCCGGCGGTCGCGACGGAGACCCGCGCTGCCTACCGATTCCACCTATCGCGTAAGCGGTCCCCCGTTCGCCAACCTGTCGGCGGCTGCGATCTGGTACGCGGATTGGCTGCAACAGGCGGCGCTGCCGCTGTGGGCGGAGGCCGGGGCGGACCCGGCGACCGGAGCCTTTCGTGAGGGGCTCACCTGGTCGGGCCAGCCCTATGACCCGCGCTACCGCACCCGCGTTCAATCGCGCCAGACCTTCGTCTACGCCGCCGCCGCGCTGGACAGCTTGGCGGGCCCGTGGCGGGCGGTGGCCGAGCGGGGATTCGATCTGTTTCTGGCCCGCTCGCGACGCGGTGACGGCCTGTTCGCCGCCAGCCTGACGCCGGACGGCGCGCCCCTCGATCCCACGGCGTATCTCTACGAGCACGCCTTCATTCTGCTGGCGGCGTCGGTCCTGGGGCGCGAGGCGCTGGCGCGGGATGTCCGCGCCGCCCTGGACGCCTTTCGGCACGCGCCGGGCGGGTTCCGGGAGGCCGGCGCCGAACCCTTTCAGGCCAACGCCACCATGCATCTCTTCGAGGCCGCGCTGGCCTGGGAGGCGGCGGGGGGCGACTCCGGATGGGCGCAGATGGCCGACGACCTAGCCGCGCTGGCCCTGGACCACCTTCTCGATCCGACGACCGGGGCGATGCCGGAGTTCTTCGACCATCTCTGGCGGCGCAGGTGGGGCGAGGGCGGATTGGTCGAGCCTGGCCATCAGTTCGAATGGGCGTGGCTGCTCGATCAATGGGGCGCCCGCCGGGGGCGGGCTGACGCCAGGGCGGCGGCGCGGCGGCTGTATGACGTGGGGCGGTTGGGCTTCGATCCGGCGCGGAACGTCGCCATGGACGCGCTGGCGGACGATCTGTCCGTGAGGACCGCCAGCGCGCGCCTCTGGCCGCAGACGGAGCACTTGAAGGCGGCGCTCATACTGGGCGAGCGGGAGGCGGCGCTGGCGGGCGCGAACGGCCTGGCCGCCTACTTGGCGACGCCGGCGCGAGGCGCGTGGCGCGAAAGGATGCGCGCGGATGGCGGCTTCATCGTGGAGCCATCGCCCGCCACCTCCTTTTATCACCTCTATCTGGCGGTCCGCGAACTGACGCGGCTTGCCGGCGAACCGTGCTAGTCAGCCTCGCCATGCAGAACCCTTTCGCCCGCACTGAAGCCCGGATCGCCGTGATCGGATTGGGCTATGTCGGATTGCCGCTCGCCGTGGCCTTCTCAGCGGCGAACGACGTGGTCGGCTTCGACATCGGGGCCGAGCGGATCGCGGAACTGTCCCGTGGCGAGGATCGCACGCTGGAGGTATCGCCGGCCGAACTCGCCGCTGCCGCCCGCCTGACGTTCAGCGACGATCCGGCGGCGCTTGCTGGCTGCAACGTCTTCATCGTCACCGTGCCGACCCCGATCGACGACCACAAGCGTCCGGACCTCTCGGCTCTGATGGCGGCCAGCCGGACGGTTGGCGGCGCGATCCAGCCTGGCGGCGTCGTGATCTACGAGTCGACGGTCTATCCCGGCGCGACGGAGGACGACTGCGTGCCGCTGGTCGCTGACGTCTCTGGTCTCACGTTCAACGTCGACTTCTTTGCCGGCTACAGCCCCGAGCGGGCCAATCCCGGCGATCCACACCACCGCCTGGCCGACATCGTGAAGGTCACGGCAGGCTCCACGCCCGAGGCCGCTGCCTTCGTGGACGCGCTGTATGCGTCGGTCGTGCGCGCCGGAACGCATCTGGCCTCGTCGATCCGGGTCGCGGAAGCGGCCAAGGTTATCGAGAACACCCAGCGTGACCTCAACATCGCCCTGGTCAACGAGTTCGCGCTCATCTTCCACCGCCTGGGCGTCGACACCCAGGAGGTGCTGGCCGCGGCGGCGACCAAGTGGAACTTCCTGAACTTCCGGCCCGGGCTGGTTGGCGGCCACTGCATCGGCGTGGACCCCTACTATCTGACCCATAAGGCCGAGACCGTGGGCTACCGCCCGGAAGTGATCCTGGCCGGGCGCCGCATCAACGACGGCATGGGCGGCTATGTGGCGCGGGAGTTGGTGAAAGAGATGATCCGGCGCGGCGCCGCGGTGAAGAACGCCCGGGTGCTGGTCATGGGCTTGGCCTTCAAGGAAAACACGCCGGATCTGCGCAATACGCGGGTGATCGATATCGTCCGTGAGCTGGCCGACTACGGCGTGATCGTCGATGTCTGGGACCCCTGGATCGACCGCGACGAGGCAGCGGCCGAGTACAGTTTGACGCTGATCGAGGCGCCGGCGGACGGCGCCTACGACGGTGTGGTTGTGGCTGTGCCGCATCGGCAGTTCGTCGAGCTGGGCGGCGCTCAGGTGCGGGCCTACGGCCGGCCGGGCGCAGTCGTCTTTGACGTCAAGGCGATGCTGCCCAAGGGCGAAGCCGACCTTCGCCTCTGATCGGCGCCCAGGTTTTGGTCACGGCGCCGCATTTCCAGGCGTCGGTTAACCGAACTGTCGTCTGCCGCGGCTAGACGGTATCGGACGCCCCGCGGCCCGGCCAAGGTGGCCTTGCCCTTCGGGGCGTTTCCTCCCTGAACTTGCCGCGCCCGACCAGGCGCGGCTTTTTCCGTTTCAGGGGCGCCGCCGCAGCTATCGCCCACGGAAAAGGCCGCGAGGCGAACCCCGCGGCCTTCCGGTGTGGCGCCGGCCCTAGAAGGTGTAGGCGATCTTTCCGTAGTAGTAGCCGCCGTTGATCCCGAAGGACGAGAACGTCGGGTATTGGGTGTCGTAGCCGTTCGCGTTGCCGGTCAGGAAGGTGTTCCGGTAGGCGGGGTTCAGCTTGTCCGGGTACTTGTTGAACAGGTTGTTGGCGCCGATGGTCAGCTTCACGGGCTCGATGATCCGGTAGCTGATCTCAAGGTCCGTGATGAGGGTCGTGCCGATCTTGTTCTTGAAGCACGTCGGGAGGGTGGTGCCGGTCGTCAGCGGGCAGCCGGTGCGGCTGTCGTAGCGAGACGCCGGCCCGTACAGGGTCTCCTTCAGGTTCACCGACAGCTTGTCCCAGGTCCAGAAGGCGCCCAGCACGAACCGGAAGTCAGGCGACGTGGTCTCCAGGTTGCCAATGGCGGTCAGGTCGAAGAGCGAGGCGCCGGCCAGCTGGGCCGGCGGCTTGGCGATCTTGGTGACCTTGGTGTGGGTGTAGTTGCCGGTCAGCGACCACTGGACGCTGCCCCACGCATCAAAGTCGGTGGTCGTGGTCAGCACCAGTTCGACGCCGCGGGTGCGGGTGTCGAGGCCGTTGGTGAAGATGTTGATCCCGGTCTGGGTGACGGTGGGATCGAGCACATTGCCATTGGCGATGATCGCGGCGCGGACGGCCGGTATGTTCACGTCGCCACCCGAACCGAACAGCGAGCCGGAGCCCACAACGCGGTCCTTGATGGAGATCTGATAGGCGTCCAGGGTCGCGGTGATGCCCATGCCCGGGTGGGCCACGAAGCCGACGCTGAAGTTGCGCGACTTTTCGGGATCCAGGCCATCGACGCCCACCAGCTTGGCCGCGGCCGAGTTGGGCGGCAGCTGCACGAAGGCCGAGGTCGGCGATACGTTGGTGGCCGAATAGTAGCTCTCGGCCAGGGTCGGCGCCCGGAAGCCCGTGCTGGCCGTGCCGCGGATGGCGATCATCTCGTTGAAGTCGTAGCGGCCTGTGCCCTTGACGATGAAGGTGTCGCCAAAGTCGCTGAAGTGCTCGTAGCGGGCGGCCAGGTCGAGCTTGAGCGGCTCAACCGGGTTCAGCGCGACGTTGCCGTACACCGCGTAGCTGCGCCGCTTGTGCTTGCCGGCGTCGGTGAACTGGAACCCCGGATAGGATTGCGAGCCTTCCTTGTAGCGCGAGCCCGCGTCGCCCGGCTTGATCTCATAGGACTCGCGACGGTACTCGCCGCCGAAGGCCACGTTCATCGGGCCAGCCATCCCGACGTCGTACTCCTTGGAGAGGTCGAGCTGGGAGGTCCACTGGCTGAAGATGAAGGCCCCGGCGTAGAAGTCGGTCGGCGACTGGCCGGGCGTCGTGGCTGTGGATGTGTCGATGTAGAGCGAGCGGTTGATCGAGTCCTTCACGTAGATGGACACGTCGTCCTTGCCGTAGGTCGAGGCCAGGTCGAAGTTCCAGCCGTCGCCGACCTTGCCCTTGATGCCGGCGGTGGCCGAGTAGTCGGTCTCGTAGATCACCTCGCGCGGGCTGAAGCCGAAGGGCCGCGGAACAGTGCCGTCCTTGCCGACGACCAGGTTCGGGACGCGATAGTTTTCGTAGGCCGAAGCGTATTTGTCGCCGTAGGTGCCGAAGCTGTAGAGCTCGAGCTCCCCGATCTCGATGCCGGCGTTGTACGAGCCGATGTTCAGCCGGTACTCGGCGTCGCCGGCGATGCGGTTCATGTACGGGAAGTCCGGATGGTTCGCGAGCTGTGGGTAGCGCGAGAGCCGGGAGGACGAATTGATGTTGAAGGGCGTGTTGGTTACGCGCGGGTCGACATCGCCGCGGAAGCTATAGTCGTGGTAGCGCGTCTGGTAGCTGAGGTTCAGGTAGGAATTCGCAACCGGCGCCATGCCGATGTTGAGGGTGAGGTCGGCGGTTTCGCCGCCGCCGCTCATGTACTTCCCGGCGCTGACGGTCGCGGAGCCCCCCTCGCTGGCGTCCTTCAGAATGATGTTGATGACGCCGGCGATGGCGTCGGAGCCGTACTGCGCTGCGGCTCCTTCCTGCAGCACTTCGATGTGGCTGACCGAGCCCAGGCTGATGAAGTTGAGGTCGGCGGCCGCGCCGCCCTGGAAGGGACCGCCCAGCACGGCCAAGTTGGCGGTGCCGTGGCGACGCTTGCCATTGATCAGCACCAGCGCGTGGTTGGGCGACAGGCCGCGCAGCTTGGCGGACAGCGTCAGGTTCGCGGTGTCGCCGCCGAACGCCTGGGCGTTGAACGACGGCACGTTTTGGGCGATCGCCTGGATCAGGTCGGTCTGACCCACCCGGGTCAGCGCCGCCGAATCCAACACGGTGATCGGCGCCGGGCTATCGACGGCGCGGAGCCCCGTCGTGCGCGTCCCGGTCACGATGACCGCGTCCAGCTCCGCCGGATCGGCGGCGGCCCCGTCCGCAGCTGCCGCTTGGGCGCCGCCCGCCATGGCGAGACCTAGAACCAGGGCGCTGACGCCCCCAAACAATCTTTTCATTATCAAGACCCCCTCGTTTTCGATGTGGGCCCTGCTCGGTGGTATCCCCTTCGCGACGGTCGCCTTGAACCTCTGCGCCGTCTGCCTGTTGAGGACCGCGTGCGTGGCGCGGCGTGTCAATAAGCGCCGTTCGACGCATCACGGCGGTATTTATTTCATGATGAAAATAATGGCGCGGTGCGCTTGATCACAGGCGCCCAGGTCCGATCTGCCCCTGCCGGCGATTGTACTTGCGGGATATTCGCGGCGTCCGGGCAGAGGGGATATTGCGCGCGAGATGATGGAGCGGCGGCCAAGTCTAATTCTCGGGCGCCCGTCGCCTGTGGACGCCGCTATCGCGGGAAGTCGGTCTGCTTTGGCGCGCGCGCACCTAGGCCGGGGCGCGGGCGGCATGCCACAGTCATTGAGAGATGCGCCGCGGCGCGGCTCGAAGCCTGAATTTCCGAGGGGAGAACCATGTCCAAAGCGATCCTACCCGCCATCCTGCTGACCTTGGCCGCCGGCGCCGCGCAGGCGCAGAACGTCCACGTGAACCCGACCAACGGCTTCATCGCCCAGGCCGTGAAGGTCCCGGCCGGATCGGAAACGCTCTATGTGAGCGGCATCACGCCTGACCCGGTGCCGGGCGCCCCCGCGGCGACGCCGTTCGGCGACACCAAGACCCAGGTCATCAGCATCCTGACCAAGATCCAGGGGATCATGAAGGCGCAGGGCTATGAGTTGAGTGACAGCGTGATGATGCGCGTCCTGCTGGTCGGCGACCCCGCGAAGGGTGGCGGCATGGACTTCGCCGGCATGATGGAAGGCTACAACCAGTTCTACGGGCCGCTGAAGAACAAGCCCGCGCGGATCACATCCCAGGTCGCCGCCTTGGTGCGCCCTGGGATGTATGCCGAGATCGAAGTGCAGGCCGCGAAAGCGCCCGCGAAGTAAGGCCTTAGCTGCCGGCGGGGGGCGAGGCGCGAAGCGCAGCGCTGACCGCCGGCGCGTTCAACGCCGTTTCGGCCTGGCCCACGGCGGAGCGATAGCAATCCGACCGACGCACCTCGGCCTGAAGATCGCGGACGCTGAAGCCGGAGGCGCCGCAGGCGCGCAGGGCGGCCTGGTCGATGCGATCGGCCATGGCGCTCGCGCCCGCCGCGGAGGCCAGGTCGAGGCCGGCGGGCGACACGGCGATGGACGTAGTGGCGACGGGGGCGGCGAGGGCCGGGGTCGTCACGGCGAGGGCGGCGATAGCCGCAAGTGCGACGCGCATCATGGGGATACTCCTTCCTGGGGGGCCGGTCGGGGCGCCGGTCCTCTATGTCTATGGGCAGAGATAGTGCGCATCTTTCGAGCGCAAAGCCCATGGTGACGCTCATTTCACAGGCAAATGAGTCAAAACAGCGCCAGTTCGGTGAAATTGGCTTTTGGCGACGGGGATCGGTGGCCCGGCCTTGAGCAACGCTGGGAGTCACGCGAGCGTGGCGTCATGGATCGTCGCAGACTTCTGACACTCGGGGCCGCTGGCCTGGCCATGGCGGGAGCGCCGCTCGCGGCCCGCGCCGCTGATCTGCCCGCGCGGCTGGCCAACGCGCCGCCGCCCATCGGCGCGGCCGAGCGCTTGGCCCGGATCGCCAAGGCCCAACGACTGATGCGCGAGCAGGGCGTCGCGGCCTTGCTGATCGAGCCCGGGTCGAGCCTGATCTACTTCACGGGCGTCCGTTGGAGCCGCAGTGAGCGACTGACCTGCGCGATCATCCCGGCGGAAGGCGACATCGGTATCGTCACCCCCTTCTTCGAGGAGCCCTCAGTCCGGGAAAGTCTCGCGGTCACCGCCGATGTCCGGACTTGGCAGGAGCACGAAGACCCGCTGGCGCTGGTGGCGGGGTGGCTCAGGGACCGGAAGCTGGGCGCAGGTGTCATCGGCATCGAGGAGACCAATCGCTACTTCATCGTGGACGGCCTGGCGCGCCATCTGCCCTCGGCGACGCTGAAGAACGGCGCGTCCGTGGTTCGCGGATGCCGGATGATCAAGTCACCGGCCGAAATCGCGCTCATGCAGCACGCCACCGACATCACCATGGCGGCCTATCGCTATGCGATTCCCAAGGTCGAAGCCGGCATGCGGCCCTCGGACATCGGCCGCATGATGAACCAGGCCACCGTGGCGCTGGGCGGCGATCCGGAGTTCTCGCTGGTGCTCCTGGGCGAGGCGTCGGCCTACCCGCATGGATCGGGCAAGCCCCAGATCGTGAAGCCCGGCGAGGTCGTGCTGATGGACTGCGGCTGTGCGGTCGAAGGCTATCAGTCCGACGTGTCCCGAACCTTCGTCTTCGGCGAGCCGACGGCCCGGCAGCGCAAGGTGTGGGGCGAGGTCCAGCGGGGCCAGGCGATCGCCTTCGAAGCCGCGAAGCTCGGCGTGTCGGCTGGCAGCGTCGACGATGCGGCGCGGAGCTACTACGTCGGCTTGGGCTACGGGCCGGACTACAAATTGCCCGGCCTGTCGCACAGAACTGGACATGGCATCGGCCTGGACGGCCATGAGCCCGTGAACCTGGTACGGGGCGAAACGACCAAATTGGCGCCCGGCATGTGCTTCTCCGACGAGCCTGGGATCTACATTCCCGGGGAATTCGGCGTTCGTCTGGAGGACTGCTTCCACATGACGGAGACGGGACCGAAGTGGTTCTCGCAGCCATCCGTGTCGATCGAGACGCCGGTCTAGGGGCGCATCAAGGCTTAGACGGCGTAGTACTCCCGATACCAGTCGACGAACCGTGAGACGCCCACCTCGACAGGGGTCGATGGCGCGTAGTCGAGAACCGCGCTGGTCTGGGCCGTATCCGCCTCGGTGCGCGTCACATCGCCCGGCTGCATGGGCATGAAGTTGATCTCCGCCTTGCGACCCAGCTTGTCCTGCAGAACCTCAATGTAGCGCATCAGCTCGACCCGTTGGCCCGCGCCGAGGTTGAGGATGCGCCAAGGCGCGGCGCTGGTGGCCGGATCCGGCGACTGGGCGTCCCAGGCCAGATTCGCCGCCGGCGGGCGGTCGAGGGCGGCCACCAGGCCATCGACGATGTCGTCGACGTAGGTGAAGTCGCGCTGCATCTGCCCCTCGCCATATACGTCAATCGGCTGACCCTTGAGGATGGCGTCGGTGAACTTGAACAGCGCCATGTCCGGCCGGCCCCACGGGCCATAGACCGTGAAGAAGCGGAAGCCGGTCGACGGGATGCCGAACAGGTGGGCGTAGGAATGGGCCATGCCCTCGTTGGCGAGCTTGGTGGCCGCGTACAGCGTGATGGGGTGGGTCGCCGCATCGTGCACATTGAAGGGCAGGTTGTTGTGGTTTCCGTAGACCGAGCTGGTCGAGGCGAAGACCAGGTGCTTGGGCAGGGTCGCCCGGCAGCCTTCGAGAATGTTCAGGAAGCCGACGACGTTGGAGTCGACGTAGGTCTCGGGGCTTTCCAGGCTGTAGCGGACACCGGCCTGCGCCGCGAGGTTGACCACCCCTGAAGGCCGGACATCGGCGAACAGCGCGGCGACGCCGTTCCGGTCGGTAAGATCCAGCTTGGCGTGGCGGTATCCCGCGTAGGCCTCGAGGATTTTGAGGCGCGCAGCCTTCAGCTTCGGATCGTAGTAAGCGTTGAGATTATCCAGCCCGACGACCGTCTCGCCGCGATCAAGCAGCCTGCGGCTCAGGTGGAAGCCGATGAAGCCGGCGGAGCCGGTGACCAAGGTCGTCAATGCGTCGCCTCACTGCCTGCGCGGATGCGCAAGCGTGCCTACCGGCGACCGGGTTGCAAGGACCTTAAGGCGTCAGCGGGCGGCGAGGCCGACGACCTCAGGCAGGCGGGCGACCGGCGCGACATCGGCGGGCGCTGTGCTGCGCGCTGCCAAGAGATCGCTGGCGCGCATCTGCGTCAGCACCGGGAACAAGGCAGAGAGGAGGGCGGTCAACAGCCCCATGCGGCCTTCGCGCCAACCCCCGCGGCCCAGGTAGCCCCGCACGAAGGTCGCCACGCCCGACAGTACGCTGGCGCCCAGGCTGGCTCGCCGGTCCGCGTCCGCCAGGTCTTCGGCCGACAGGGCCGTGAGGCGATTGAGCCGCTCGACGAGGCCGCCGACGTCGCGCCCAAGCGATCGACGAATGGCGCCCTTGAGGGCTCCGCCGCTCCTGCCCGCCAGCACCGGGGGCGCGTTCAGGCGACGCGGCTCCCACGCCTTCAGGCCGCGCTTGTAGAGGCGCGGCTCGCTTCGGCTGCTGAGCGCCCCAGCCCAGCCCTCACGCACCAGGGTCTCGCCTACGAAATTGTCGATCGGAAGGTTGTACCAGTCGCCAGCGGGGCGCATCTGCAGCACCGCCCGGATTTCCCAAGCTAGGGCGGCGTCCACCAGTTCGTCGGGGTCGATTTCCAGGATCCAGTCGCCCGAGCAGGCCTCGACGCCCGCCGCCTTGCGCTGGCTCTCAAGCGGGAAGATGCCGTCGATGACGATCGCGCCTTGTCGCCGCGCGAGATCCTGCGAGCGGTCGGTGCAGCGGTCGGCGACCACGACGATTTCATCACAGAAGGAGAGTTTGCGCAGGCAAGCCGATAGCTGCGCATCCTGGTTCTGCACGCAAACAAGCGCAGACAGCCTGACCACCGAACGCTCCGATCCCGACAACCCGTTATGGGATTAGACGCCGCGGCCGCGCTTGGCCCCCCAGTGAAGCTTTACCTTTTCTTCAGAATGCGGCGCCGAGTCGCAGTCCGACGGTGCGCGGACGCTGCGGCGTGGCTTGGCGCACGCCTTCGCGGGCGAAGGTAAAGGGATTTCCATAGGCGAAGGTGTCACCCTCGTCGTCGAGGGGATTGTTCACGAAGGCGGTCATCCGCCAATGGCGTGCCGCCAGTTCCGCCGAGAGCTTGGCGCGGAGATAGTTGTCCGTGCGCGAGTTGAGTGTGTCGTCAAAGCTGAGACGCGAACGGCCTACGTAGCTGGCTTCTCCAACAAGGCGCAGGCTAATTCCGCCGCCGATCGAGCGCTCATAGACGGCGAGAAAGCCGCCCGAGATCTTGGGCACACCAGGCAGATCGCCCGTAACCGGCTGAACAAAGTCGGTGTTGGCGTTGTGAAGGCGGGAATCCGAGAGGAGCCCATTGACCTGAACCGACAAGCCAAACGGCCAGTCGTAGCTTAACTCGCCTTCGAGCCCGATGATGTTCGCGTCTGCGACATTGGCGGTATAGGCCAAGCCGGATTGGCGATAGCGATCGGTCTGAATGTTCTGCCAGTCGTCGAAGTAGGCGGCCGCCTTCACACCCAGCCGATTGTCGAACCGCCGGAGCTTCACGCCAGCCTCGTAGTTCCGCAGACGATCGGGTGCGAAGGTCGTCCGACTTTCCCGGATCGGCAGAAAGCCGCTGGAATTGAAGCCGCCTGGCCGATTGCCTTCGGTGATCAGGCCGTAGACCAAGTCGCCGTTGGGCAGTTCGCGCTGCACCGAAATCTTAGGCGACAAGCCTTCGAACTTGCGCGCCCGGTCGAAGAAGCGTGGCCCGTACGGCTGGACGATCTTGAGGTCCGCGGTCGTATGGATGCGGGTCTCGAAGAAGCGGCCGCCCAGGGTCGCGCTCCAGCCGTCGCCGAGGTCGTACGAGCCTTCGCCATAGATCGCGTACTCGCGGAGGCGATCTTTGCGGTTTTCCCGGTAGGCGGTCATCACCTTGCCGCCCGTGGAGAGCACGCCGTAGGTCGATGGCGTCGTTTCGTCGGTTCGCGCCGCGTAGACGCCGAACAGCCAGTCCACAGGGCCAGCGGCCGACGAACGGATGACGAGGTCTTGGACCAGGATGTTGGAGCGGGCGCCTTCGGTGAAGACGCCCAGATCCTGTTCGGACGCCACATTCGCCAGCGGTTCGCCCGGACCCAGCACGATCGAAGCGTCGAACTGACTTGAGAAGACGTGGTGAACGTAGCTGGTCGACGAGGTCAGGCTACCCCACCCGAAATCACCCGCTAGGGTGACGCCGCCGTAGGAGAAATCGTTGTTGTGCGCCTCCCGCACGCGGTTCTGGCGGATAGCGGGCGCGAAGATCGGGCTGCCATCCTCCACGGCGATGCCCAGTACGCTGCGCGCCGTCACGTTGGTCGGCGGTGTGCTGACGTACTGGGTGTCATTCGACCGCAAGTGCTGGGTGGCGGCCAGCGCATCGAGGCGCCAGCTGTCATCGATCTGCACCCTCAGGGCAAAGCGGCCGCCGTCGCGGCGCGTCTGGTCGACGTTGGCGATCCGCAGGTTCACGTCGTCGAGGTAGCCCCCCTGAATGTCCTCGTAGGCGACGGCCCGGATCGCGATCCGGTTCTTCACGATCGGCAGGCTGATGTAGCCTTCCAGTTCATGGCTGCGGTCACCGCCACGGGTCCAGGCCAACCCGCTCGTCGCCCCGAAGGCGGCGCGCTCAAGGTCCGGCTTGCTGGTGACGATACGGTAGATGCCGGCCAGCGCGCCCGATCCATAGAGCGCGCCCTGAGGCCCGCGGATCACCTCCACACGCTCGACATCGACGAGACGGAGATCCGGGTCGGGCGCGTTGTAGTTTATCGGCGCGTCGTCGAGGTAGGTGGAAACCGTCGAACGGGTGCGGCCGGTGAAGGCGCCGTCAGACAGCCCGCGGATCAGCAGCTTGTCGCGCCCCGGACCCAGGTTGGTGGTCAACACGCCCGCGAGCTGACCGGTTGTCTGGCCGACGTCGACGGCCCGCGTTGACAGGATCTGATCGCGGGAGATCGCGCTGATGCCGGCGGGGAGTTGGTCCAGCGCCACGGGCCGCTTGGTGGCGGTGACAACGACCTCGGCGACGAGGGCCGGTGGCCGGGCCACGTCGTGCGCTGGGACAGTGGGCGCCCGCGCCGCGCCCGGAAGGATGCGCACGGTTCGATCGTCGATGATGCTGTACCGGCACGGCGCACCGTCCAGGACGCGGTCCAGCGCGTCACGGAGGCTGTAGCGTCCGGAAAGCCCCGTCCGGCCGCTCGGCCCGCAATTGGCCGTTCCGAGGATAGAGATATTGGCCTGCAGACCCAGGTCGATCAGGGCGTCGGCATAGGACCTAGGCGGAATTGTCAGCCGGAGACGTGAGTCAGCGGCCTCAGCGCGCCCCGCCAGACAGGCGAGGGCCGCGCCGCTCAACATCGCACGCAACAACAGGCTGCGCCTGATTATGGCTCGACATCCCCATTAGCGGTCCGACGCCGTATCGCGCCGCAGGATCACACCCGCGCCGGAACGTACAGGGCTGATAGGAACCAGCAAGGCCAGACGACGGATTACCGACGCCTGATCGTCAAGAACCAGGACCCCGGAGATGGGCGTTGCCGCCAATTCAGCATCGTCAATACGGATGGGTGTCGAAAACTGCTGATTGAGGTCCTCGACAACTTCCCTCAGGGGTTGCTGTCGATAGACAAGCCGGCCGGTTCTCCAGCCGAGGACTTCTTCCGGCTCGGCCGAGGCGACACGCGATTGGTCGCCCCCCTCGATATAGTCGAGCCGCTGGCCGGGGTGCAGGCGATAGGCCTTGCCGGCTAGCCCTTCGCTTGGCCGGACTTCCACCGCGCCGCGAGCGACAGTCACGGAGAGCTTCCCCGCAAGGCGGCGGACGTCGAACTGCGTGCCGACAACGCGGACCGTGCGATCTCCGGCGGCCACCAGGAAGGGGCGGCGGGCGTCGTGCGCGACGTCGAAGACCGCCTGACCTTGCGCAAGCGTCACGTGGCGGCCATCCCGCGCGAAGCGCACCGTGAGGCGGGTGCCGCCGTTCAGCTCGACCGTGGACCCATCGTCCAGGCGCAGCGTGCGGCGCTCGCCTTTGGCGGTTTCGTAGGTGTTGGTCGCCGGCCCCGAGAGTTGCGGGGCGACAACGACGGCCGCAACCGCCGCGGCGGCGGCGGCGCCTAAGCCCATCACCGCGCGGCGATCGGGGCGGGCGGTGACCCTGCGGGCGGACAACTGGGTGGCGACGGCCGGGCCCGCCGCGGCATAGGCTTGCGACACCGACAGCGCATCGTCGAAGGCCAGCGCGTTCTCTGGTGAATCCAACAGCCATGCGTCGAACGCCAGGGCCTCGGCGTCGCCGAGATCGGCGGCTTCGAGCCGCACGACCCACGCCGCGGCGTCTTCACGCCGGGCATCGTCGCCGTATCGCCAAGGGTTGTTCATCGCGCCTTCCACCACCGCGTACGGCAGCCTGTCAGATGATTAGACGCCGCCGCGGCAGGCCGCCCCCCAGTGGAGTTCTGCAATTTATGGTAGATCATCGGCCGAGCTTCCCTGTCAGGGATTTCAGCGCGGCCGAGACGTGCTTCTCCACGGACTTGACCGAGAGGCCCATGATGCGGGCCACGTCCGCGTGTGTGTGGCCCTCCAGCTTATGCAGCCGGAACGCGCGCTGTTGTTGCGGCGGGAGTTCCGCTGCTGCCTCGACGAGCTGTCGCAGGCGCTGACGCGACGCCGCCACGTCATCGGCGGGGACGTCGTCCGTCACGTCTTCGCCGCCCAGCGAGGTGTGCGCGACCTGCCGCCAGGCCGCGTCGCGCGCCGTGGCCCGCGCCTCGCCGCGGGCGCGATCCAGGAGGACGTTCCGGGCGATCCTGTAGATTAGCGCGACGGGGTTCTCTGCCGTGACCGCCGGATCGCGGGTTGCGAGCTTGACGTACAGCTCCTGCGCGAGGTCCTCCGCGACAAGGCGAGATCCCGATCGAGCAGCGAAGAACCGGACCAGATTGGCCCGCCGCTCGAGGTAAATCTCCAGCAGGGGGTCCGTCGGCGCCGACGGCGGCCGTCCAGGATCGTTCATGGCGCTCAAGACCCGACTCCACCGCGGCGGAGCCGGCGGCCGGGAACGGCGAGCGGACGGGAGCGCGACTGGTCCATGAGGCCGGGGACGGTGGAACCTGACATCAGTCATGCCTCATTCCGCTGGCCGCGCCAACATTCCCGAAAAAAGGGGTGGGGGGCGATGGCCATCGGCGGCGTCTAGCCTTCGACACCACATGGTTTACGGCGCCTCGCGGCCGCCGTCTTGGGGGTGGTGTCACGGCGTGCGGGTCGCGGGGGAGCGGCCCGCACGTTCACTCCCAGCGATTCGCCCGCCAAGGCGCAGCACGGGGTCGTCGCCGCAATTGTCCACAGGCGCGTTGCCGGATTTCGACGCCAATTCAGCGCGATCGCGCCATCCCGTCGCCGTCGGGCTTGGCCCAAGGTATGCAGACGCGTCTTCTCATTCTATGAGTTTGCTCTCGGAAAGAGAGCAGGTAGGCGCGCGAAGGCGTGCCAAAATGGGCCCAAGGAGCTGTCGTCTATGAGCCTGAAGACCGTACCGGGACTTGAGCCCGCGCCGACGAAACACGCGAAGCTGGTGCAGTGGGTGCGTGACATCGCCGACCTGGCCCAGCCCGACCGGGTGGTCTGGTGCGACGGCTCCGAGGCGGAATGGACGCGCCTCACGGGTGAACTGGTGACCGGCGGGACGCTGAAGCCGCTCAACCCGGAGAAGCGCCCGAACTCCTTCTATGCCGCCTCCGATCCGCGGGACGTGGCCCGCGTCGAAAGCCGCACCTTCATCTGCTCGGAGAAGCCGGAAGACGCCGGTCCGACCAACAACTGGCTGGACCCCGCCGAGATGCGGTCCGACCTGAAGGATCTGTTCAAGGGCGTGATGCGCGGGCGCACGATGTATGTCGTGCCGTTCTGCATGGGCCCGCTGGGCTCGAAGATCAGCCAGATCGGGGTCGAGATCACCGACAGCGCCTATGTCGCGGTGTCGATGAAGATCATGACCCGGATGGGCAAGGGCGCCCTCGACATGTTGGGCGACGACGGGTTCTTCGTTCCGGCAGTCCATACCGTGGGCATGCCGCTGGTCGACGGCGTCAAGGACGTCGCCTGGCCCTGCAACGAGATCAAGTACATCGTCCACTTCCCCGAGACGCGGGAGATCTGGTCCTACGGATCGGGCTACGGCGGCAACGCCCTGCTGGGGAAGAAGTGCTTCGCTCTGCGCATCGCCTCGGTCATGGC
>JAIXTR010000346.1 GCA_027483845.1 Caulobacteraceae bacterium
CGAGCGGTCGCGCTAAAGGGCATGTGACAACCGCCCCGGCGGAATCGGACACTTCGACGGAGACTATCGGTGAGCGACCGGATCGAACGACCCTGGGCCCTGATGCGCCACCACGCGGGCTGGGCCGACGTTTTCCACATCGACAGCGAGAGCGCCGACTCGATCACGGGCTTCTATCCGGACCGCGAGACGGTCGGCCCGCCGGTGAACTACTCCACCCGCGCCGTGCTGGCCCGCTTCACCTCGCTGGAAGCCGCCCGTGACGCCCGTGAAGGCGCCGTCCTGGAATGGCGCAAGCACGACGCCGGCGTCCGTGACGCCGAAGCCACGCTGCGGGCCGCCGAGAAGCTCCGCGAAGACGCCTGGCTCAACTGCCTGCGCGACGCCGCCGAACGCGGCTGACGCCAGCGTCAGAGGGGCTCGGGTCTAGAACCGGAGCCCCTTCGACAACGCCCAGGCGATGGCGGCGGCCAGGACGACCCCGGCCGCGAGACGCCATAGTGGCGCGCCCTTGAACCCCGGATCGGTGGGCAGGGTTCGCTGGCCGGTGATCATCGGCCCGATCAGGTTCGTGCGCTTCCAGATGGCGTAGAACAGCACCGCGCCCACATGGAGCACGACCAGCGCCTGAAGCGCCCGGAAGCTCAGTTCGTGGATCTGGGCCAGGGCGCGGCCGGTGTCGTAGCTGACCCGATCCGACAGCGGCCCGCCCTCGAACGCGTCGATGTCGACGACGAACAGCCCCGTCCCCACCTGCACCAGCAGAACCGCCAGCAGCGCCAGCACGCTGATCGCGCCCAGGGGATTGTGTCCGGGCGTCGTGGCGACGTCGCGCCGGCCGATCTTCGCCGCATAGGCCGCGATCGCCCTGGGCCCCTTCACGAAGCTGGCGAACCGCGCGGCCCCGCCGCCGGCGAAGCCCCAGTAGATCCGGAACAGCACCAGGCCGATGATCGCGTAGCCGCTCCACCGGTGCCAGTTCAGATGGTCCTCGGAGGACCACCATGAAAAGGCGATGAGGATGACGAGCAGCCAGTGGACGATCCGGACCGGACCGTCCCACAGCTTGATCCGGACGCCGCCGGCAGGCTCGGCCATCTAGCCCTTCTTCTCCTGGCGGTACTTGTCGTGGCAGCCCTTGCACGAGCCGCCCGTGGGACGAACCTGGGCCTTGACCGCATCCAGGTCGCCGGACGCCGCCGCCGCGTTGAGTTTCGCCACCTCGACCTTCGAGGCGTTGGCCGCGGCGCTGAAGCCCGCGGCGTCGGTCCAGATGGTGGCCTTGGCCTCGCTCATCGGCCGCGCCTCGACGCCGCTGCCACGCGGGAACCAGGTCGGCAGGGCCGCGACGAGGGTGTTCATGGTCTTGGCGTTCGCCGCCACCACCGCCTTGTCCGGCGAGGGTTTGCGCAGCTCGTCGTTCAGCCCCTTGAAGCTGGCGCCCAGCTTCTCGAAGTTGGCGTGACGGGCGTAGGCCGCCTTCGTCGCCGCGTTCGCATTGGCGGGGACCTTGTCGTCGTGCGCCATCGCGCCGCCGGCCGCCACGAGGGCGCCAATACCGAGGGCCGCCGCCATGGCGACACCCTTGCTCATCATCGACGCCATGCAGCTCACCTCGTTGACCTAGTGTGTCGGCGGAGATTGAAGCCGTCAGCGCTTTGCCGTCAACGCTTTCGGCGCGCTGTTCACCGGCGTGCCCTGCCCCTGCGCCTGGGCGAGCAGGGCTCCGCAGTTGGCGTCCTTGGCCAAGCCGGGGTCGATGAAGGGCAGGATCGCCGCCAGCGGAGACAGCACAGCGCCCAGCGCCACCGCCGCCCCGCCCTGCGCGACGGCCGATGCCGGCGCGACGCCCAGCTTCGGCGCCATCAGCGGCCCCTTGACGGTCACCGGCAGCAGCACCCGCCCGACGCGGAATTTCTTGTCGTGGCCGCGCATTTCGAAGTTCATCCGCTCGGTCCCGAGGTTGACCGAGCCCTTGCCTGTCACCAGCACCGGGCCGGTGTCGAACACGATGTTGTCGGCCCGCATCACGCCGCCGCGGGTCTCGAAACTGGCCACCGCGCAGCGGATCGGCGTGGTGTCCGCCTTGTCCAGCAGGCCCAGGCCCTTGATCACGTTCACACCCGCGAGCTCGGCGAACGCCTTGCGGATCTCGCCGCTCGGGGCCACCACGGTCACCTGCCCATTGGCGCTGGCGAACGCCTTGTGCACGCTGTTCCCCGTCCCCTTCAGCTGGGCGCGGCCCACGAGGCTGCCGGTCAGGGCCGGCGCGCCCTGGAACTGGACCGGAATCAGCGTCTCGATCCGCGAATTGGTCATCCGCAGATCGAGCTCCGTGACCGGCATGGCCCCGCGCGCATCCAGGTTCACGTAGCCGGAGACTTCCCCGCGCGGCAGATCGACCTTCACGGGCTGGGCCCGCAGCATCCCGTCGTCCAGCCGCACCCGCACCGCCATCGCGTTGATCTTGAGCGGCGTGTCGCGGACCGAGCGGGCGCTGTAGCTCACGTCGGCGTTCATCGCGCGGATCCGGCTGACGTCCAGGGTCGCGTCGGGGAACAGGCGCTGCTGCGCCGCCATCGTGCGCACCACCGCCGCCTGCTCCGGCGACAGGGTCTGGCCCTTGCCGGTCTTGGGCGCCCCGAACAGCGGCCCAAGGTCGTCCCAGTCCAGGCTCTGCGAACTCAGCGTCGCCTTCAGCATCGGACGCTCAGGCGCCGTATCCACCGACACGTCGCCGGACAGGTCGCTATCGCCGACCCGGCCCGAGAGGTTGTCGACCTTCCAGAGCAGCTCGTCGCGCGAAAGCCGGCCGCGCAGGCTGTAGGGCGGCGTATTGGGCAGGGCCACGCCCAGCAGCGGGAACAGCTGCGCCATGTCCTGACCGCGGGCCGTAGCGCTCATGTAGAACTGGCCCATGTCGAAGGGTTTCGGCACCGCGCCACGGGCGGTGATGTAGGTGTCGCCCGCGCGCAGGTCGATGTCGAACGGATAGGGCTTGTTTCGCTCGATGTTCAGCAGCGGGCCGCCCACCACCTCCGCCTTGAACGGCGCGCGGTTGATGGTTCCCAGGCCGGACAGCTCGAAGCCCCGGCTATCGGCGCCCAGCCGCTCACGCGCGTTGATCGTGCCCTGGAAGCGGATCGCGCGCTGGCTGTCCACATAGCTCAGCTTGCCCTCGCGGATCACGAAGCGCTGAATCGGCGGGAAGTTCGAGGGCTTCTTCTCGCGGCCATCGGAAAAGTCCCAGTTCTTCCGCCCCTTGGCGTCCGCGACGAGGGCGAAGTTCGGCCGATCGATCGCCAGAACCCGGATGTCGGCCTTGCCCCACAGCAGCGGGACCAGGCGCACGCGGACCGTCAGCCGCTCGATGGTGCCCATCTTGCCTTTGCCGGCCCACGTTGGGTTGGCGATGGCGATGTCGTCGACGGTTGCGCTGGGCCGCCAGGACCAGAGGTTCACGTTGAGGTCGCCGGCGATGGTCACCTCGCGATGCAGTCGCGCCGAGGCGACCCGCTCCAGCGGACCGCGGAACCAGTTCCAGTCCCAAATGGCCACCAGGATCGCCACGGCGACCGCCAGTCCCAGCAGGACGCCGCCCGTCCAGCGCCAGCCGCGACCGGTCGGCAGCTTGAAGGACGGGCGCGCCCAGCGACGAATCTGGGGCTTCGGGGTTTCGACTTGGGGCTCGCTCACCAGGGTCCAACGCCCCGCGCGAGGTCTGTATCCCTGAAATATCCTAGTGGCTGACGCCGCGCCCCGTGATCGCCTGCCGGACCGTGGCGGCCATGATCGCCACGTCGAACGCCAACGACCCCCGCGCCAGATACTCCGCATCCAGCCGCACCTTCTCGGCGATCGGCAGTTCGTCACGGCCGTTCACCTGCGCCCATCCGGTGACCCCGGGGCGCAAGCGCTCCACCCCCGCCGCCGTCCGCATGGCGATCAGGTCGTCCTGGTTGAACAGCGCGGGCCTTGGCC
This sequence comes from Caulobacteraceae bacterium, assembly GCA_027483845.1. GTDB lineage: Bacteria > Pseudomonadota > Alphaproteobacteria > Caulobacterales > Caulobacteraceae > Phenylobacterium. The sequence continues at coordinate 3,982 of JAIXTR010000346.1, forward strand.
CCACCAGGCTCATGTCGCCCACCAGCACGCTCCACAGCTGGGGCAGTTCATCGAGGCTGAGTTTGCGCAGGATGCGCCCGACCGGCGTCACCCAACGGGCGGGGTCGGCTAGCAGATGGGTGGCGACATCGGGCGTGTCCGTCCGCATGGAGCGGAACTTCGGCATCCGGAACTCGCGATTGTCCCGCCCGACCCGGCGAGACCAGTGGATGGCTGGCCCCGGGCTGGTCAACCGCACCAGGACGGCCAAGGCCAGGAGTACGGGCCACCCCATGGCCAGCCCGCAGGCGGCGACGACGATATCGAAGGCTCGCTTCAGCACCCCGCGTTGTTAGCGCCAGCGGCCCCAGAGCGCTATGTCAGGCGTCGGACGGCGGCGCGGCCGCCTTCTTGCTGCGCGGCTTGGGCGCAGGCTCAGCGGGTTCGTCCATCGTCACGGGCGCCGGCTCGGCGATCACCGGTTCCGGCGGGGCGGCCACGAGCACAGGCGCCTCGATCACGGCCTCAGGCTCGGGCGGCGCCGCCTCGACCAGCCTGCCGACCGGCGCGGACTCGCCGCCCACCGCCAGCGGCGCGTCTTCGAGCAGGGCCTCGGCGAAGACGGCCTGCGACTCTGCCGCGGCCTGCACGACCGCGTCCGCCGCTTCGGCCACCGGCTCCAGGGCAAGCGCCGAGAGGGCCTGGCCCGGCCCCATCATCGCCTCCAGGTTCACCGGCCGCGTCCAGCGGGTCATCCACCAGTAGGCCACCCCGCCCGCCGCGACGGCGCCGAAGTAGGGCCACAAGGGCGACGTCGCGCCCACCAGCCACGCTGGGCTCACACGCGGACGCGAAATGTCGGAGAGGTCGAAGGACGCCATGGGAACTGCTCCTCGCGGCACAGGATTGTGCGCCGCAACATAACATCCGCCCGACCTTCGCAGGTGCGAAACTATTGTGGCGAAAGCGCGTAGATGCGCGCGCCGCCCCCGGCGCCCAAAGCTTGCGCGACCCAGCCGCAGATCGCGGCAAGCGGCGCGCCCAGATCCGCCCCGCCCACCAGCACCAGGGCGCAGCCGTTCATCTTCATCGGATCGCTCAGCGGGCGGATCCGCGTCTCCGCCGCCAGCATCGGCGCCGGGACCGCGTCCTCCAGATCCCGCAGCACGCTGTCCAGGGTTTCGAGGTCCTTGATCGGCATCCAGACCAGGGCCTGGGCGTCGCGGTTGCGCCGCCGCAGGCCCGCCACCGTCTCCACGATCCGGTCGTAGTCGTCCGACTTCTCGAAGGGCGGATCGATCAGCGCCAGCACCCGCCCCGTCGGCGGGCACTCGGCCAGGGCGGCGTCGTAGCCGTCGGTGTTCAGGGTGCGCACGTTCTGGCGTCCCCGCATCGCCACACGGAGCGCCTCATGCTCGTCCGGCCGCAGCTCGCATGCGAGGTATCGGTCCGCCGTCCGCAGCGCCTCGGCGATCAGCCAGGGCGAGCCTGGATAGCGCCGCAGGACGCCGCCGTCGTTCAGCTTGGCGACCGCCTGGATCAGCGGCGCGAACTCGGCAGGCGCATCGGCCGCGTCCACCAACCGCGCGATCCCGGCCTCCGCCTCCCCCGACTTCCGCGCCTCGGGCCCGGCCAGGTCATAGAGGCCACGGCCGGCATGGGTGTCGATCACGGTCAGCGGCGGTCCCTTGGCTGTCAGATCGGCCAGCAACCGCAGCAGGGCCGCATGCTTCACCAGGTCCGCGAAGTTCCCGGCGTGGAAGGCGTGGCGATAGTTCACGGGACTCCGGGGGTTGGGGCAGGAACCGGCGTGGCCATACCACGTTGCCGCCGGGCAGGTGGAGGGCCAGCAATGCCCAAGGATATGAACGAAACGCCGGTCCCGGAGGGCCTGCGCTATGTCAGCGACCAGGATCCGGGGCTGCGGCGCAAGCCCGCCCGGAGCCAGGGCTTCAACTATCTCGACGCCAATGGCGCCCCCGTGACCGCCGAGAAGACGCTGGACCGCATCCGCGCCCTGGCGATCCCGCCAGCCTGGACCGACGTCTGGATCTGCCCCTCGGCCAACGGCCACATCCAGGCCACCGGCCGCGACGTCCGGGGCCGCAAGCAATACCGCTATCACGCGCGCTGGAGCGCCGAGCGGGGCCTGGGCAAGTACGACCGGGTCCTGGCCTTCGGCCGCGCCCTGCCCCGGCTGCGCAAGCGCGTCGAGGAGGATCTCGCCCGCCGCGGCCTCCCTCGCGAGAAGGTGCTGGCCGCCGTCATCCGCGTGATGGAAATGACCCTCATCCGCGTCGGCAACGAGGAATACGCCAAGCAGAACAAGAGCTTTGGCCTGACGACCCTGCGTGACCGCCACGCCAGCATCCGGGGCGGAAAGGCCGTCTTCGAGTTCAAGGGCAAGAGCGGCAAGACCCACTGCACCGGCTTCGAGGACCGCCGCCTCGCCCGCGTGGTCAAGGCCTGCCAGGACATCCCCGGCCAACGCCTGTTCCAGTACCTGGACGACGACGGGCAGCGGCATGCGGTCGAGAGCGCCGACGTCAACGCCTATATCCGCGAGGCCCTGGGCGAGGATTTCTCGGCCAAGGACTTCCGCACCTGGGCCGGCACGGTCACGGCCGCCCGCGCCCTGACCATGCCCGAGTGCCGCGACCTCACCGGCGCCAAGCGCCACGTGAACACCTGCGTGAAGGCCGTCGCCGGCGTGCTCGGCAACACCGCCGCCGTGGCCCGCAGCGCCTACATCCACCCCGCCATCCTCGAGGCCTATGCCGACGGCACGCTGGACCTCAAGCCCGGCAAGGAGGAGCGCGCCTTCGAGCTGTCGGTGCTGCGGTTCCTCGAGGCCCGGCGCTAGCGGCGGTAGGAAATCCCGATCCGCAGGGTGCGCGGCGCGGCGTAGCTCTCGACGCCGTCCGCCGTCTCGCCGACCTCCAGATCCTTGTCGAACAGGTTGTCGGCGGCGACGAAAACCTCGGCGTTGTCGGCGAACATCCAGCCGGCCCGCGCATCCACCTGCACCCC
>JAIXTR010000399.1 GCA_027483845.1 Caulobacteraceae bacterium
AACTTCCGGGTTGCGCGGCTGAACAAGCCGGTGGACCGCACCGAGTGGGAGATGACGCCTTCGACGATCAACGCCTACTACTCGCCGACCAAGAATGAGATCGTCTTCCCGGCCGCGATCCTGCAGCCGCCGTTCTTCGATCCCGAGGGTGACGCGGCGGTCAACTATGGCGCCATCGGCGGCGTGATCGGCCACGAGATCACCCATGGCTTCGACGACCAGGGCCGCAAGTCCGACGGCGACGGGCGCCTGTCGGAATGGTGGACCAAGGCGGACGAGGCCAAGTTCATGGTCCAGGCCGAGCGGCTGGGCAAACAGTACGCCGCCACCGAAGTGTTGCCCGGCGCGAAGATCAATGGCGACCTGACCATGGGCGAGAACATCGCCGACCTGGGCGGGGTGCTGCTGGCGCTGGACGCCTATCACCTGTCGCTGAAGGGCAAGCCCGCGCCGGTGATCGACGGCCTGACCGGGGACCAACGCGTCTTCCTCGGCTGGGCCCAGGTCTGGCGAGCCAAGTACCGCGACGACTACATGAAGCAGGTGCTGGTGTCGGACCCGCATGCGCCGCCGATCGCCCGGGTTGATATCCCGGTCCGTAATGTCGACGCTTTCTATGAGGCGTTTGGCGTGAAGCCGGGTGATCCGATGTACGTCCCGCCGGAACAACGCGTCCGCATCTGGTAGCGGGGTCGCTTGGAGCAGAACCGTCGGCGCGCTCTCGAAAGGGCGCGCTGAAGCTTCACCGTGGTTCACACAGCTTTTGACGTCCGCGTCAAAATTATCGATGTCCGGAAAAAGAATCGGCCTGCAGCGGGGGATATTCGCTGCATGCCGCCTTGAGCAGTCGCTCTGAATGAGCGGGCGTTTCCTCCCCGAAACGCCGGAGACTTCTGGACTAGCGCCGTCTTGTCTCTCGCCTGATGACAGAACGGCAATTTTCTACCCGAGTCAACGGGCCAAACCCCGCGCAAGCGCATGTTGCGATCAGATTTTCGCGAGCAGGGTGAAAGACCATGCTTAATTTTGACAGACCCGTCAAATTACGCGCGCTTTGAGTGCATTGAAGGCTGGGCAACTCGCCTCATAGACGAAGTCGGGTTTCGAGGCGGTCACCGGACCGATTCCCGCCTCCGTCAGCGCCAGGGCGGCGTCCGACACTTTTGACGAATCGAGCAGCAATCCATTCGGCCGGCGCGTTGCCCCGGCCGACACCAGGGAATTTACGACCGCGACCTCGACAGCGTCGCCCGTGGCCGGCCAGGTCAGGGTCGCGCTTCGCAGGGCGGCGGCCCTCGCCTCGACAACCCGCAACAGGCGTTCGGCCTGGCTGAGGGCCTCGGCGCTCCATGTGGCGCGCAGGCTGGCGGCCAGCTGCGCCTGGCTGCGCAGCATGACCCCGTCCGACAGAACCTTGAGCCCATTGGCTTCCAACGTCGCGCCGGTGGTGGTGATGTCGACCACCAGTTCGGCCGATCCCGCCGCCGGCGCGCCTTCGGTGGCGCCCCCGGACTCCGTGATCCGATAATCGGCGATGCCGTGGCGGGCGAAGAAGCCCCGCGTCTGGGTGAGGTACTTGGTGGCGACCCGCATGCGGCGACCTGTGCGACGGAGGTAATCGTGCGCCACCTCCTCCAGGTCGGCCATCGACTCCACGTCCAGCCAGCTCTTCGGCACGGCGGTGACCAGATCCGCCCGGCCGAAGCCCAGCGCCCGCAGCAACAGGAGACGGCTGTCCAGGTCCTCGCCACGCTCACGCAGCAGGTCCTCGCCCGTGACGCCCAGGTGCACCTCGCCCGCGTCGAGGGCGTCGGCGATGTCGGAGGCGGACAGCAGGCGAACCTGGACGCCGGGGGCGCCCTTCAGGGTGGCCATGTAGCCCCGCGCGCCGCCGGCGGTTTCCAGCTTTAGGCCGCAATCGCCCAGCCAGCCGTCGACCTGTTCCTTCAGGCGCCCCTTCGAGGGAGTCGCAATGATGAGGCCGCTCATGCCTCGCCTCCCGTCCAGGCGCGCCAGGGACGCACCATGCAGCCCACGGCGCGCGCCCCGCTGGCGTCGCCAAGTCGAGAGAGCAAGCCATCGTAACGACCGCCCACGGCGACCGCGCGCTCAGGCCCCAACGCGGCGCTGCGCACCTCGAAGGTGATCCCGTCGTAGTAGTCGAAGGCATGACCCAGGGCCGGCGCGAACCGGAGCCGGTCGGCTGGCGCGACCTGTCCCAGCTCGACCAGCCGGGTCTCCCAACCAGCCAGGGCGGTCTTCAGGGCTGCGTCGTTGGGGCCGGCCAGCTCCCGCATGCGGGCGAAGGCGTAGGCCGGGGCGTCGTCGATCGCCATGAACGCGCGGATCGCCTCGGCCTGGACGCTCGTGAGCGCCGGCGCGGCGGCGGCCTCGGCCTTGCGGACCAGGCGCGCGGCGATCTCGGCGGGCCCACGGCCGCCGACGGGCTGCACGCCGGCCAGGCTCCACACCTCTTCCAGCAACGCCGCCGCCTGGGACTCGGAGAGCCCCGCCAGCATCCCCGCCAGGGCGCCCCGCTCCGACGCCAGCGCCTCGCCGACGCGCGATAGCTCCGACCAAAGCAGGCGCGGTCGACCGGCGACGCGCTTCAAGCGCGCGGCGAGACCCTCGGGCAGATCCAAGCTCTCGACGAAGGCGGCAAACAGCGCGACGTCGCCCAGCCAGAGCGACAGGTCGCCCCGCCCGCCCGCCATGGCGGACCGCCAGGCCAAGCCGGCGATCTCCGCGTCCGCGGCCTCAACCCGGCCGCCGCCCGGCGAGAACATCTCGAGGCCCAGCTGAACGAATTCCTCGGCGCGATCGGTGTCCATCGAGGCCCGGAACGCCGGCCCCTGATACCAGTAGAGCCCGGCCGCGCGGCCGCTTTCGATGTGCTGCCGGGCGATCGCGACGGTGAAGTCGGGTCGCAGGCAGCTTTCGGTTCCGCCCTCGGCCTGAACCACGAAAAGCCGGGCGCGCATGGCCTCGCCAGCCAGGTCGAGCAACAGGTTCAGCGGCTGCAGCAGCGGCGCGTCCGCCTGGGTCGCACCGGCGGCTTCGAGGGGCGCGCGGACGGCGGCGAGGACCTCGCCGGGAACGGGGGGTTCGACGCGCATCAGCCGGCGTCCAGAATGCGGCGCAGGGCGGCGACCAGCTCGCCGCGCGGAATGGTCTGCTGACCCGGACGCTCCTCGCGCCACGCCGCGTTGTCGGCGACCTTGGATGCGAGCGCCCGGCCCAGATCGAGATCCTTGATTGTCACCGTTCCGGCGGCCAGCTCGTCTTCGCCGACGATGACCGCGGCCGGCGACAGACGACGGTCGGCGTACTTCATCTGGGGACGCATGCCCGACGTGCCGAGGTAGACCTCGGCGGCGATGCCGGCGGCGCGGATCTCCTTCGCGACGGCGAAGTAGTCCGCCATCCGGCTTTGGTCGAAGGCGATCACCACCACCGGGCCCCGCACGGCCTTGCCCGGGTCGCGGCCCGCAGCCTTGAGCGCCGAGGCCAGACGCGACACCCCGAACGAGAAGCCGGTCGCCGGCGTCCGTTCGCCGGTGAACCGCGCCACCAGGTCGTCGTATCGGCCGCCGCCGCCGATGGAGCCGAACCGGACCGGATGACCCTTGTCGTCGACCGTGGAGAGCAACAGCTCGGCCTCGAACACCGCGCCGGTGTAGTATTCCAGCCCGCGCACGACGGACGGCTCGAACGCCGCGCGGTCCGCCCCGACGCCCAGGCCGCTCAGCGCCGCGTCGATCGCCGCCAGCTCGGCCAGCCCCTCGTCGCCCTCGGCCGACCCGCCGATCACGTCGGCCAGCTTCGCCAGGGTCGCCGCCCGGTCGCCCGCCCCGGCCGCCGTGAAGGCCAGCACGCGCTCGGCGGCCGCGCCGCTCAAGCCCGCGCCCTTGGTGAAGTCACCACTCTCGTCCTTGCGGCCCTCACCGAGCAGCAGGCGCACGCCATCCGGCCCCAGCCGGTCCAGCTTGTCCACCGCCCGCAAGACAGCCAGTTTCTGACCCTCGTCGACCACGCCGGCGGCGGTCATCAGACCGTTCAGGAGCTTGCGGTTGTTGATCTTGATCAGCGCGGAGCCGGCCGGCAGGCCCGCGGCCTCCAGCCCCTCGGCCGCCATGGCGATGATCTCAGCGTCGGCCTCTGGGCGAGCAGAACCCACGGTGTCGGCGTCGCACTGCCAGAACTCGCGGAAACGCCCCGGACCCGGCTTCTCGTTGCGCCACACCGGGCCGAAGGCATAGCGGCGGAACGGCTTGGGCAGGGTTTCCCAGTGCTGCGCCGCGAACCGGGCCAAAGGCGCGGTCAGATCGTAACGCAGGGCCATCCACTGTTCGTCGTCGTCCTGCAGGGCGAAGACGCCGGCGTTGGGCCGGTCGGCGTCGGGCAGGAACTTGCCCAGCGCGTCGGCGTACTCGAACGCCCCCGTCTCCAACGGCTCGAAACCCCAGCGCTCGTAGACCCCGCTGACGGCGGCCAGGATCGCACGTTCCGCGACCACATCGCGCGCGCGGCGGTCGATGAATCCACGGGGCGCGCGGGCTTCGGGTCGTTGCGGATCGCTGGTCATGGCCGCGCGCTTACCGGCTGCGGCGTCGTCACTCAAGGAAGGAAGGTTCATCTGTCGTCTCTTGGAGAAGGAGGTCGACGGACGAAGCTTGAGAAGTTCGAGCCCCGTCCGCTGTTCGCGGGGCTCGGTGGGAGGGTCGCCTTAAGCCACGAGCCCGCCCGCCGATCCCGCCTGGGTCGGATGGTGATGGCCGTGATGGTGCGCGAACCGCTGCATGATCGCGGCGCTTCTACCGAATGTTCGTGAACGAGTCACGACGCCGCGCGGCCGACACCTCTAAAGCCCCCTAGGCTCGCGAGCGCGCGCGTCCTAGAAAGCCCGCCATGCGTGAGATCACCCACTTCATCGATGGCGCGGCCTTCACGGGCGCCTCGGGCCGCTATGGCGACGTCTTCAACCCGAACACCGGCGAGGTGCAGGCGCGGGTCCAGCTCGCCACCGCCGACGAGGTGGACCGGGCCGTCCAGTCGGCGGTGCGGGCGCAGCAGTCCTGGGCGCTGGTCAATCCCCAGCGGCGCGCGCGGGTCATGTTCGAGTTCAAGCGGCTTATCGAACGCGACATGGATGCGCTGGCCGAGCTGCTGTCCTCCGAGCACGGCAAGGTCATCGCCGACAGCAAGGGCGACATTCAGCGGGGTCTTGAGGTCATCGAGTTCGCCTGCGGCATCCCGCACGCGCTGAAGGGCGAATACACCGAGGGCGCGGGTCCCGGCATCGACGTCTATTCCATGCGCCAGCCGCTGGGCGTGGCCGCGGGGATCACGCCCTTCAACTTCCCGGGCATGATCCCGATGTGGATGTTCGGCATCGCCATCGCGACCGGCAACACCTTCATCCTGAAGCCCTCGGAGAAGGACCCGACGGTGCCGGTGAAGCTGGCCGAGCTGATGATGGAGGCCGGCGCGCCCGAAGGCGTCCTGAACGTGATCCACGGCGACAAGGTCGCGGTGGACGCCATTCTCGACCACCCGGACATCAAAGCCGTCAGCTTCGTCGGCTCATCGGACATCGCCCACTACGTCTACAGCCGCGGCACGGCGGCGGGTAAGCGCGTGCAGGCCATGGGTGGGGCGAAGAACCACGGGATCATCCTGCCCGACGCCGACCTGGAACAGGCGACAAAGGACATCATCGGCGCCGCCTACGGCTCGGCCGGCGAGCGCTGCATGGCCCTGCCCGTCGTGGTCCCCGTGGGCAAGAAGACCGCCGACGAGGTCCGCGAGCGCGTCCTGGCGGAACTTGAGACGCTGAAGGTCGGCATCTCGACCGACGCCGCCGCGCAGTACGGGCCGGTCGTCTCCGCCGCCCACAAGCAGAAGATCAGCGACTACATCCAGATGGGCGTCGATGAGGGCGCCGAGTTGGTCGTCGATGGTCGCGGCTTCCAGCTGCAGGGCTATGAAAAGGGCTTCTTCATCGGCCCCAGCCTGTTCGACGGCGTGAAGAAGGGCATGAAGACCTACAACGAGGAGATCTTCGGCCCTGTGCTGCAGATCGCCCGCACCGAGACCTTCGAAGAGGCGCTCGACCTGCCGTCGTCGCACCAGTACGGCAACGGCGTCGCCATCTTCACCCGCAATGGCCGCGCCGCGCGCGAGTTCGCCGCGCGCGTCCAGGTGGGAATGGTGGGCATCAACGTGCCGATCCCGGTGCCGGTGGCCTACCACACGTTCGGCGGCTGGAAGCGCAGCGCCTTCGGCGATGTGAACCAGCACGGGATGGAAGGTGTGCGCTTCTACACCAAGACCAAGACCATCACCGCCCGCTGGCCCGAGGGCGCGGTCGAGGACAGCGCCTTCGTCATCCCGACCATGCAGTAGCGTCCGCGGCGATCCGGGCCGCGAGCTCCTTCAGCAGCTTGGCGGCCAAGACGGCGGTCATGCCGTTGATGTCGCGATCCGGGTTGAGCTCGACGATGTCCCCGCCGATCACGGGCCCCGGCGTGCGCCAGATCACATCGAGCACCTCGCGGGTCGTGAGGCCGCCGGGCTCATGGTGCGAGACGCCCGGCGCGAACGCCGGATCCAGCCCGTCCAGATCGATCGACAGGTAGGTCGGTCCGGCGGGCAGGGCGGCGAGGCCCTGGGCGTGCTCGTGCGGGGCAAAGACCTTCACGCCATATCGCTTGGCCTGGGCGATCAGGTGGGCGTTCGGCGCGCGGATGCCGAGTTGGGTCAGCCCCGCGGCCAGGCCGGCCTCCATGATCCGGGCGAAGGGCGAGGCGTGGCTGAGGGGATCGCCCTCGAAGTCCTCGTAGAGGTCGGAGTGAGCGTCGATATGCACGATCTGCGGCGGCGCGACGCCAGCCTCCGCCATCCCGCGCAGCACCGGATAGGTCACCATGTGATCGCCGCCCAGCACCACCGTCGGACCGGCGGCGAAAGCCGCGCGCACCGCCTCGACCATGCGCTCAAAGTCGCCGTCGTCCTCCCGCAGAGGCGCGTCGCCGAGGTCGCGGAGAAGGCCGTCGTCCACCACAAGCCCGTTCATCGCGGTAAGCCCGGCGTGAGGTGAGCGGAGCGCGTCCCGGATCGCGGGCGGCGCCTTGGCGGCGCCCCGCAGGAACGACGAATGCTGATCAGTGGGCAGGCCCAGGAGCGAGACGCAGGTCATGCCCGACGCTAGCCCAGGCCGGCCCTGGGCCAAAGACGTGGCCCGCGCCTTCCTTGCGCTGTGGCCTTGGCGACGCTAGGCGGGGCGCATGGCCTCCCCCCTGCAATCCGCCTACGACGCGCGTGTCAGCGCGGGCGTAATACGCCCCGACCCGGCCCAGGCCGCGGCGTTGCAGGCGCTGATACGCCTGGATAAGGACCTCGCCGCCGATCGCCCCGGCCGCGGCCTCAAGAAGATGTTCCACCGCCCGGAAGCCCAGCGCGGCGTGTACCTCATCGGTCCG
>JAIXTR010000229.1 GCA_027483845.1 Caulobacteraceae bacterium
GTACTTCAAGAACCCGAACGGCAAGTCGGCCTGCTACGAAAGCCTGCACATCGACACCTCGAAGTGGCGGCTGGCCTTCGAGGATTACCCCGTCCCGGCGGACTGGCCCGACTTCCCGCACCATGCCCAGTTGCTGCAATACTTCCGCAACTACGTGGACCACTTCGGCCTGCGTCCGAAGATCACCTTCAACACAGCCGTGACCAAGGCCGATCGCACCGCCGACGGGTTGTGGGCGGTGACGCTGTCGACCGGTGAGACCCGCACCTACGACGTACTGTTCGTCTGCAACGGCCACCACTGGGACGCCCGGATCCCCGACTATCCCGGTGCGTTCGACGGGCCGCACTTCCACGCCCACGAATATCGCGACCCCTTCGACCCCGTGGACATGCGCGGCAAGAACATCGTCGTCGTCGGCATGGGCAATTCGGCGATGGATATCGCCTCGGAGCTGTCCCAGCGGCCGATCGCCAAGACTCTCTGGGTCGCCGCCCGCCGGGGCGTCTGGGTGCTGCCGAAGTACATGGACGGCAAGCCCGCGGACAAGGCCTCCATGCCCCACTGGATGCCCCGCAAGCTGGGCCTCAGCCTGGCCCGCAACAAGATCAAGAAGACCATCGGCCGGATGGAGGACTATGGCCTGCCCAAGCCCGACCACGAGCCGCTGGAGGCCCACCCCTCGGTGTCCGGCGAGTTCCTGACGCGCGCCGGCTGCGGCGACGTGAAGTTCAAGCCGAACATCGCCGAGCTGATGGGTCGCCAAGTCCGCTTCGAGGACGGCAGCGTCGAGGACGTCGACGCCATCGTCTACGCCACCGGCTACAACATCAGCTTCCCGTTCTTCTCCGACCCGTCGCTGCTGCCCGACAGCGAGCACCGCTTCCCGCTGTTCAAGCGGATGATGCAGCCGGGGGTCCCGAACCTGTTCTTCATGGGCCTGGCCCAGCCGCTGCCGACCCTGGTCAACTTCGCCGAACAGCAGGCCAAGCTGGCCGGCGCCTATCTCGTGGGCCAGTACCGCCCGCCGGCGCCCGCCGAGATGGCCGAGATCACCAAGGCGGACGAAGCCTTGCACCTGGGGCCCTACTACAAGGCCGCCCGGCACACGATCCAGGTGGACTTCGGCATCTACGTCCACGACCTCATGAAGGAGATCGAGGCCGGGGCGAAGCGGGCCAAGGCGGCCGGCTATGCCCTGCCCGTGGCCGCCCACGCGGCGTTGGAGCCGGCGTAAGCCAATCGCGCGGCGATCACGCGCGCGAGCCGCCGCACGCCCTCGTCGATATCCGCCGGGCCCGGCAGGGAGTAGCTGAGCCGCAAGGTGGTGGCTTGCGCGTCCGTGGCGAAGAACGGCGCGCCGGGCACGAAGGCGACCCGCTCCTCGGCCAGCGCCGCCTCCAGCAGCTGGGCGCCGTCCAGCCCCTCGGGGACCGTCAGCCAGACGAACATGCCGCCCTGCGGCTTAGACCAGGTCACCCCCAGCGGCATGTGCCGAGCCAGGGCGTCCTGCATCGCTGCGGCGCGGGTCCGATAGTGGGCCCGCAGGCGCTCCAGGTGCGCGTCATAGCCCTCGGCGATGACCCGGGCGGCCACCATCTGGTTGATGGTCGAAACGTGCAGGTCGCAGCCCTGCTTGAGCAGCACCAGCTTGTCGATCACCGCCTGGGGCGCGCAGACCCACCCCAGCCGGAGTGCCGGCGAAAGCGTCTTGGAAAAGGTGCCGCAGTAGAGGGTCCGCGCGGCCTCGATCCCGCCCGAACGGGCCACGTCCAGCGCCAGCAGCGACGGCTCGGCGGTCCCGGCGAAGCGCAGGTCGCGATAGGCGGCGTCCTCCACCAGCACCAGGCCATGGGCCTCGGCCCGCTCCAGCAGCCGCTCCCGCTCGCGGCGGGGCATTGTCCGGCCGGACGGATTGGCGAAATCGGGGACCACATAGGCCAGGCGCGCCGACGCCGGGACCTCGCTGTCCAGGTCGCCATAGGCCGGCTCATAGGCGTTGAAGGCCCCCAGCGCGCCCAGGTAGGTCGGCCGCTCGGCCAGGACCACGTCGCCCCGGTTCAGGAACAGCTTGCCGATGAGGTCCAGCGCCTGCTGAGACCCGGCGGTGATGACGATGGTGCCTTCGTCGCACGGCACGCCGTCGGCGGTCATCCGCGCGGCGATCCAGCGGCGCAGCTCGGGCAACCCTTCACTGACCGAATACTGCAGCGCCTGGGCGCCCGTCTGCTCCAGCACCTCGGCGCACACGGCCTGGATGCGCTCGGTCGGGAACAGCGCTGGGTCAGGGATGCCCCCCGCGAAGGACAGGATATCGGGCTGGTCCAGCAGCTTCAGCAGCTCGCGGATCTCGGAGGCGCGGATATGCGTCATCCGGTCGGCGAAGCGGTCGGTCCAGGGGGCGGTCATTTGAAACTCCATCGGAAGGGCGGATGGAGGGGTCTACTCAGAGGCCGATCCGTCCGCGGGGTTGCGGGGATCGGCGGGGTGAGCAGCTAGCTGCGCACGACCTCGCGTCGCCCCGAA
>JAIXTR010000667.1 GCA_027483845.1 Caulobacteraceae bacterium
CAGATGACCACCGCCGGGCGGACTGACCCCGCGATCGACCCGCCCGCCGCCATGGGCCGCTACCGCTGGGTGGTTGTCGCCCTGCTCTTCACGGCGATGATCATCAACTACGTCGACCGCCAGGCGCTCGGCCTGCTGAAGGCCGACCTCACGCACGAGTTCGGCTGGAGCGAGACCGACTACGCCGACCTGGTCTTCTGGTTCCAGGGCGCCTACGCCATCGCCTATCTGGCCTGGGGCCGGATCATCGACCGCATCGGCGCCCGCTGGGGCTTCGGCCTGGCGTTCCTGATCTGGCAGGCCGGCCATATGCTCACCGCCGGCGCCGCCTCCTTCGGCGGCTTCATCGCCAGCCGCGTGGTGCTGGGGCTGGGCGAAGGCGGCGCCTTCCCGGCGGGTATCAAGGCCGTGGCCGAGTGGTTCCCCAAGAAGGAACGCGCCCTGGCGACCGGGATTTTCAACGCCGGCACCAACATCGGCGCCATCGTCACGCCCCTGCTGATCCCGGTCATCACCCTGACCTTCGGCTGGCAGATGACCTTCATCGTCACCGGCCTGATGGGCCTGGTCTGGCTGCCGATCTGGCTGCTGGTCTACCGCCGCCCGCGCGAACACAAGAAGCTGTCCGCCGCCGAGCTTGCCCATATTGAGAGCGATCCCGCCGACCCCGTCGAGAAGGTCGCCTGGACCAAGCTGCTCGGCTATCGGGAGACCTGGGCCTATGCCATCGGCAAGTTTCTGATCGACCCGATCTGGTGGATGTTCCTGTTCTGGCTGCCGGACTTCCTGGGCAAGCGCCACGGGCTCGATCTGAAGACCTTTGGCCCTCCGCTGGTGGTGATCTACCTGCTGTCAGACGTCGGCAGCGTCGGCGGCGGCTGGCTCTCGTCGCGGTTCATGAAGATGGGCTGGTCGATCAACCGCGCCCGCAAGACCACCATGCTGATCTGCGCGCTCCTGGCCCTGCCCGTGGCCGGCGCGGCGCTGGCCTCCAACCTGTGGGTCGCGGTGCTGATCATCGGGATCGCCACCGCCGCGCACCAGGGCTTCTCGGCCAACCTCTACACCCTGCCCAGCGACGTCTTCCCCCGCTCAGCCGTGGGCTCTGTCGTCGGCATCGGCGGCATGGTCGGCGCGATCGGCGGGATGGTGATGTCCAAGTACGCGGGGTACGTGCTGGAGAAGATCGGCACCTACACGCCGATCTTCATCCTGGCAGCCTCAGCCTACCTGCTGGCCCTGCTGGTCGTGCACATCCTGACGCCCAAGATGGAGCCGGTGAAGCTGTAGCGGACGCTACCGCCCGCCGGGGATCCCGCCGGCGGGCGTCACCTCGGCCGTGGCGGCCGGGCGGCGCCGGGGCATCAGCTTCTGCGCCGCCTCCAGCTCCTTGCGATCGACGCCGCCGTCCTTGTTGGTGTCGATCATCGCGAAGTACTTCTTCAGGGTGTCCCCGAGATTCCCCTTCAGCTCGGCCGGCTGCAGCTTGGCGTCCATGTCGTCGTCCATGACGCCGATCATCAGCCCTGCCTGCATCAGCTTGTCGTTCTCAGGCTTCTGGTTCGCGACGGTTTCGTCGGTCCAGCGATAGTGGAGGTACAGGGCCAGCATCTCCTCCGACGACTGCTCGCCCCACTTGATCTCGCGCTTCGGGTCCGGGTTCGCCGGGTTCCGCGTCGAGTTGTCGAACGTCCAGCGCGTGACGATCTTCGAGCCGGCCGGCACCTTCAGCGGCGTCTTCAGGAAGTACTCGTACTGCCAGTTGAAGTCGTACCGCGGCATGGCCAGCAGCATCTCCTCCTTGCCGTTCGGGTACTTCACCGCAACGTTCACCGACCCGCCGCGATGATGCGCGTGAGGGGTTAGGCCGTAGAGGACCATCTCTTTCGGCACGTCGATGTAGGCCTGCTCGTGGTGATACTCCGCGCCCGGCGGAATCACGATCGAGAAGTCGAAGATGCCGAAGGTGCGCAGCACGTACTTCGGCTCCTGCCCCTTCGGGTAGAAGTAGAGCCCCAGCTGGGTCTCCTCGGTCGTTTCCCGGCCATAGGGCGTATAGTGGTTCTGGAAGGCGATACCGCCGGACGGCGGCACCCAGACCCCGGTGTCGTGCGGCTGGAGGTTCGAGCCGCGGCCCGGGCCGTAGCCGCCCAGCGAGGCGCCCCATTGGGCTTCCGAGGCGGTGTCCCCCGGCTTTGCGTCACCGGTGACCACGCCGGTCAGGATGTGGTGCACCACCTGGCGGTCGGTGACGCGGAAGGTCGTGGCCTTCATCCAACGCCCCTCGGTCATCGCGTTCGGCACCACCGGGCGAGAGTAGTCGAGCACGCCGGACGCCGGGATCTTCACCGCCGGAATGGTCACGATCGTGTCCGGCTTGCCGAGCGGCCAGTCGGGGGCCTGGAAGGCGACCTTGGCCAGCGGGTCCTCGCCCTTGCCGCGCGGCGCCCCGGCTTCGACCCAGTGGACCAGGGTCTTGATCTCAGTGGGGCTCAGGCGCTCGTCGTGCAGGAAGGCGCCGACCGTCTCGTCCGCAAGGAACGGCGGCATCCGCTTGGTGCGCAGGACCTCGCGGATCATCGGCGAGAAGCCCTTCACCTGCTCATAGGTGTTGAGCGGCATTGGCCCGATGCCGCCTGGTTGGTGGCAGCCCGTGCACTTGGCCTGGATGATCGGCGCAATGGTCTGGG
>JAIXTR010000175.1 GCA_027483845.1 Caulobacteraceae bacterium
CCAGCGTCAGATAGGTCGCCGCCGCCAGGGTCGAATGCCCGCTGGGGAAGCTGGCGGAATAGACATAGGCGCCATGCGGCACCAGATCCGGCCGGGGCCGGTCGAAGACCACCTTGCCCGCGTCGCTGGAGAGCCAGGCCAGCAGCACGGCCCCGGCCATGACCAGGGCGTGCTTGTATTTCTTGTGGAAGGCGAAGGCCAGGATCGCCACCAGCGTCACCAGGGCGATCTGCACCGTACCGCCCAGCGCCGTGAGGTCGCGGACCGCCTCCTCGACGTTGCGCGAGCCGATCGGATCGTTGAGGTCGGCCGGATTGCGCAGCATCAGGATCAGATGCCGGTCGATGGCGTCGGTCTCGCCCTCGCCCATCTCGTCGGCGATGCTCAGGAACGCCCACAGCGACCCCGCCGTCAGCGCCAGGCCAATCAGCACCCACGCTTCGAAGCGCTTCACCACCCGCCAGATACGCTGCGCCAAGGCCGTCAACATGCACCTAGGCTAGAGCGCAATCGGTGCGCGTGGAAATCCGTTCGGGATGCGCGGTTCAGGCCGACAGGCCTTCGCCCGCCGAGCGCAGGGTGATGTTCACCGCCGCCTGGGCCGCGTCCTGTGTCGGGTGCGCGCCGTCGGCGACCGTCACGCCGTCTTCGTCATAAACCGACCACCGCCAGACGTCTTCGTCGTGGCTGAGTGAATAGGCCAGGTTCAACTCACGCATACCCGTCCTCCGCAGTACCGATCGGGTCCACAACTCCGAACCTAGGCGAATGGTTTCGCACTGCACAATAGAGTTCGCGTGAGGGGCGATCTGCCGTCTGCGCGGGCGCCGTCAGCCTTCGTCGAGCAGGCTCCTGCCCGCATCGCGCACATTCGTGCAGCCGGTCAGGATCATCGCCACCGCCAGTTCGGCGCGCAGGACGTCGAGCATTTTCTCGACCGCGGGTTGGCCGCCCGCGCCCAGCGCCCAGGCCCAAGGGCGACCGACGAAACAGGTCTTGGCCCCCAGCGCCAGCGCCTTCAGCACGTCCAGGCCCGACCGGACGCCGCCGTCCATGTAGAGCTCGAGGTCGTCGCCCACCGCCTGCGCGATCCGCGGCAGCGCCGAGATCGAGGAGCTCACCCCGTCCAGCTGCCGGCCGCCATGGTTGGACACCACCAGCCCTTGCGCCCCGGCGGAGACCGCGTCACGCGCGTCGGCCGCGTCCAGCACGCCCTTGACGACGATCGGGCCGTCCCAGCTTTCGCGAACCCAGTCCAGGTCCCGCCAGGTCACCGACCGGTCGAAATTCTTGGCGATCCACGACAGGAAGTCGGTCACCCGCCGTCCCTCGGTCACCGCGCCCTGCACTGAGCCCAGGGTGTGCGGCCGCCCGTGCAGAAACACGTCCCAGGTCCAGGCCGGATGGGTGACCCCATCCCAGGCTTGCGCCAGCGCCCCCTCGATCGGGCCCGCCCCCGTAAAGCCCGAGCGCACGTCGCGATAGCGGGACCCCGGCGTCGGCAGGTCCACCGTGAACACCAGCACCGGGCAGCCCACGGCCTTCGCGCGCTGCAGCAGGGCGCGCATGTAGCCGCGGTCCTTCAGCATGTAGAGCTGGAACCAGGGCGCGGTCCCGGTCGCGGCGACCTCCTCGATCGAACACACGCCCACCGTCGACAGGCAGAACGGTACGCCGGCCTTGGCCGCCGCCCGCGCGGCCTGGGTCTCGCCCCGGCGCGCGTACATCCCGGCCATCCCCACGGGCGCCAGGCCCACGGGCATCTTCAGCGTCTGGCCAAGCGTCTCGACGGTCATGTCCAGCTTGGTGGTGTCGCGCATCACCCGCTGGCGGAGCGCGATGGCCTCCATGTCCGCGACGTTCCGCCGAAGCGTCGCCTCGGCGTAGGAGCCGCCGTCGATGTACTCGAAGAAGATGTTCGGCAGCCGGCGGCGCGCCAGCTCGCGAAAATCCGAGACCGAAGCCGCCTTCATGAGCACCCTCCCACGCCCATCGGCTTGTGGAGCCGTGGCGCGGGCGACGCAAGCGTCAGGCGGTCGCGCCAGCCGTCGCCGGCTTCGGGAAGGCGCCCGGCCCCAGCACGATCCAGACCTGGTGCGAGCGCGCCATCAACCGCCCCTCGGCGTCGAACAGCGCCGTGCCGGCGATCTCCTTGCGCCCGTCCTTCAGGATCGGCCAGGCGACCACCACGTACTCGACGCCCGCCTTCACCGGGGCGACCACCTCGCCGGTCATCGTGCCCAGCAGTGCGCCGTGGCGGCCTTCCTTCTCCACCCAGGAGAAATAGCCGGGGCAATCCAGCGCCGCCCAGACCACCGCCTCGGCGACCACGCCGTCGGGGTCCGCGAAGTTGGCGTGCGGCGTCCAGGTGCAGGCCACCACGCCCGCCTCGGCGCCCTCGAGCTGGCCGGGCAGCACTCGGAGGCCATCGCCCTCTTCGCGCTCGGCGCCGCAGGTGAAGCAGATCGGGTGCACGCGCTGGGTGAGGCCGATGTGCCGCCCGGCGGCCGCCCGCGCCGCGTCCAGGCTGGGGGCGGCGGGCGGATCAGGCATCGCCTGCGTCGCCGGCGCGCCCTGCGCGATCAACGAATCTCCTTCACCCAGCAGTACATGGGCGCCGCCCCGCGCCTCCAGGGTCAGCGCCACGTCCAGCGGGATCGGCGCCCGCAGAACGGCCGTCACCGGTCCCGGCTGCCCCTCGGCCAGGACACCGCACACATAGCCGCCATTGCCGGAGTTGGGTGGGCCGCAGAACTGCCGGCCAATCGTGATCTGGCTCAAAATCAAAGGCTCACTGGAAATGGATCAAACGGAATGGCCCGGATTTCTCACGCTTACGCGGGGCGATGGAAGCCAAAAAAGGCATCCCGCCGTTGGACGGGACGAGCGGTCGCGCTAAAGGGCATGTGACAACCGCCCCGGCGGAATCGGACACTTCGACGGAGACTATCGGTGAGCGACCGGATCGAACGACCCTGGGCCCTGATGCGCCACCACGCGGG
>JAIXTR010000583.1 GCA_027483845.1 Caulobacteraceae bacterium
CGCTGCCCCTCCTTCAGCCGTAGCAGCGGACCCGGGACCGTGCCGTTGATGGTCACGGCATGACTTGGCTTTCCGTCGATGGTGATGGGCGTGTGGCCGATGGTGAGTTTGATGTCCTCGCCCGTAAGCGTCGGAAGGGTAGAGGCCACGCCCGGAGAGGCGCTCATCGCCCAGCCGGGCAGCAGTGAACTGATCGCCGCGCCGCCGCCGAGGATGGCGGCGCCGCGTACGAGCGAGCGGCGATTGAGGTCAAAGGTGCGCCGAGACATCAACGATCCTGGAAAACTGAACGAGGGAGAAGGATCGGGCTTCCCACTGTGGGAAGGTCAACCCCGTCACCCCTCTCAAGGATCAACGCACCGGAGGCAGCCAACCCCTGACTTGCGAGCCTCAAATCGACGAGCGGTCGAGAAGCTCGATGAGCCGCTGCCGAGCCCGATAGACCCGGGTCTCGATGGTCTTGACGGTGACGCCCAGGAGGTCGGCGGCCTCCTGCTGGGTCAGATCGTCGAAATAGGTCAGGAGCAGCGGCTCCTTGAGCTTGGCCGGCAGCTGGTCGATGGCCTTTTGAATGACGGCCCGACGTTCGACCGGGATCAGTTTGGCTTCGCCGTAGGGTTCTGGATCCGGCTGAGCGAGCGCCTCCGGCGACTGATCGTCCCTTTCGCCAAGGATGAAGCGGCGAACCGCCAGCCGGCGAGCCCGGTCGCGACACTTGTTAAGCGCGATGGCGCGCAGCCAGACCGGGAACGGCCGGCGCGCGTCATAGCGCGCCAGGGCGCGCCAGGCCGACACGAACGTGTCCTGCACGACATCGGCCGCAGCGTCGGCGTCGCTGACGTAACGGCGCACGAAGCCGTAGAGACTCGGCTTGTGGCGTTGCAGCAGGTCGGCGAACGCCCGGTCGTCGCCCTCGCGCGCCCGGGCGACGAGGACGGGGTCCACCTCGCTCGCCTGGATCACGACGCCTGTTCGGTCAGAGACTCGCTGATCCGCGCGTCGAACTGCCGAGCCTGCTGCGGCGTCAGGATCGCGCGCATGGCGAGCACGTGCAGGATGGTCTCCTTCTGCAGCTCGCCCATGGCGTCATGGAAGCGCTCCACGGCGGCCTGAACCTCGGGCGAGTACTCGTGCCGAGCCTGGATCGCCCGCGCCAACTCCGCGTTGGCGGCGCGCAGTTCAGCTTCCCGTGCCCTGCGGCGGACGGCGAAGTCCTGCTCCAGGGCCGCGAGACGTGTCTTCTGGTCGGCGTCGAGCTTCAGCTCCTCATGCACGAACTCATGGAGCGAGGGCTGATGCTGCTGGGCATAGATGTAGCGGGCGCCGATCCAGGTGCCGCCGACGGCGGCGAACAGGGTCAGCACCAGCGTGAGGATCAGGCCCCGGCTGAGGGCCTTCATCCGTCGTGGCCCAAGAGCGTTGAAGGCGCGAGCGCCGCCTTGATCGAGAAGGCCGAAACCTCGGGCGCTTCCCGGGCGACCGCCACAGCGGTGGCTCCGCCGCTCGCCACGCCGAGCCCAAGCGCGCCCACCACGGCTGCTGCTCGGACGGCATAGAGCACGGGCGCCGCTTGGCGGCTACGCCGGGCGTCGGCGATGCCGCGCCAGACGGCGGCGTCTATCTGGTCGTACCCACGCGCGGGCGGCTCGGACCGTAAGGCCCTCATGTCTTCGTCGAACTGGTTGCTCATGACGATCCCCGAACGTGTCCCTTCAGAACCTATACGGTCGCTGCAGGAGATGCCCCTCATGTGAGGGGCGGCGGGGAGCCGCTGCGTTCGATAGATAGAGGCCGGATCGGGGGCGTGATGCTGAAGTGGTCGCTGCAGCTGCATAAGTGGCTGGCGCTTGTGGTCGGAGTTCAAGTCCTCTTCTGGGTGGCTGGCGGGTTGGTCATGACCGCCATTCCGATCGAGAAGGTCCGCGGAGAACATCACAAGGCGGACTTCCAGCTGCCGCCGCCTGACCTGAGCGTCGCGAAGCCGCCGGCCGAAGTGGCGGCCGCGGCCGGCCTCGCCCCCACCGAGGCCAATCTGAAGGGCAGCATCCGGGGGCTCTACTGGATCCTGAAGATGCCGGATGGGACGACGCGCGTCTTCGATGCGGTGACCGGCAAGGCCGCGCCTCCTGTCTTAGAGGGAGAGGTCCCGCAACTGGCTGGGTCTGCCTATGAGGGGGCCGGCAAGCCCGTGGCCGTGCGATACCTCAGCACCGCGCCTCAGGAGACCGGCCGCGAAGGGCCGATCTGGCGGGTCGATTTCGATGATGCCGAACGAACGGCGCTCTACCTGTCCCCCGACACGGGCGAGGTGGTGAGCCGAAGGTCGAACCTCTGGCGGTTCTATGACTTCTTCTGGCGGCTCCACATCCTCGACTTCAAGGACGGGGAGAACTTCAACCATCCGCTGATCATCGCCCTCGCGGTTTTGACGCTGCCCATGGTCATCACCGGATGGGTGCTGCTGGTGATCCGCCTAGGCCGCGACGCCAAGCGATTGAGGCGGCGCCCGGCGGCCTCCTGACGGTTAGGGCCGGCGGACGGCCCCTGCGAAGTCAGCGCTTCGGCGTGCGACCCCCGTGCCCATCCAGCCACGCCTGTAGTTCGGCGATCTCCTTGCGCTGCATGTCGGCGGATTTCTGCGCCATCTGCTTCAGCTCGGCGTCGTCGCCGTGCTTCTGGAGAACCTGGGCCATGGCGATGGCGCCCTGGTGGTGCTGGATCATCTTCAGCGCAAAGGCGCGGTCTGGATCAGCGTCCTCGGCGGACATCATCTTCTGCTGCATGTCCTGCATGGCCATCATGTAGTCTCGCTTGGCCATTTGGCCATGCTGCATGTTGGCGTGCCCTTGGTGTGGGGCCTGCTGAGCCACGGCGGGCGCGGCGGCAAGCGCGGCAGCGGCGGCGATGACCGCGATCGTCTTCATAGCTCGGTTCTCCTTGCGTCGATCAATGGAAGGTCTGCAGCGCCGCCTGGCAGGCCTGTTCACAGCGGCGGCAGGACTCGGCGCAGACGCGGCAATGCTCGTGCATGTCGGCGTGCCGCTCACATTCCTCGGCGCAGCGCTCGCAGGCCTCTTCGCACGCGGCGAGCACGCGCTGGATGACCAGCTCGTTCGAACCAGTGCGGCGCGAGGCGATGTGACCGGCCGCCGAGCAGACGTCGGCGCAGTCCAGGTTCAGCCGGATGCATTGGGTGAGTTGGGCGACCATCTCTTCGCCAAGGCAGGCGTCGGCGCAGGAGGTGCAGCTCTGGGCGCAATCGAAACACTCCTCGATGCACCGGATCAGGCTGTCGTTGGTGTGGCCGCGGACCTGCGGGTGCGTGCTGATCATTTGTTGGGCGTGCACAGGCCGTCCTCCGCAGGTATCTGGGATCAGCCCTCAACCCCGATTTCGTGCGTCCGTTCCAACCTGGAAAATAAAGCTAAAACATTTGGCCCCGGACGAGGGGCGCGCCGACTTGCTGCGTATTCAACGACGCTCGCTCAGATCTTCTAGGTACCGATCGCTCTCCGCCGGCCGCTGCGCCGAGATGCTGATCTTGACCTTCCAACGACGGGAACGTCCATGTGGTTCTCGCCCTGCCTTTGCCATCGCTCACTGGGGCTGGAGCGCAGCAGCCTAGCCGAGGGTTACCCTCCGCGAGGTGCGTAGCCTTTCAAGAGCGGCTCATCTCGGACGGAGCTTTCGGTCATGGCTGAACATAAAAACTCAGCGTCCACCGGCGCCCATGCGCATGAACAGCATGGCCAAGCCCATGGGCAGCACGGCCACGCGCAGCATCACGCCGACGTCGCCCCACAGGGAAAGGTCAAGGATCCCGTTTGCGGAATGTGGGTCGATCCGGCCACGACCGCGCACAAGGCCGTGTTCGAGGGGCAAGAGGTCTTTCTGCTCTACCGGTTGCAAGGCCAAGTTCGCGCAGGATCCGGGCCGCTATACCGCCAGCGTGCCGGAGCCCAAGCCGGCCGCGCCCGCAGGGACGATCTACACCTGCCCCATGCACCCCCAAATCCGTCAGGTGGGTCCAGGCTCTTGCCCGATCTGCGGGATGGCGCTGGAGCCGGAGGTGATCAGCGCCGGCGACCAACCGAACCCCGAGCTTAAGGACATGAGCCGCCGCTTCTGGGTGGGCCTCGTGTTCGCCCTGCCCGTGCTGGCGCTGGAGATGGGCGGCCACCTGACCGGCCTGACCATGCGGCTTGGAGGCCAGACGTCCGCCTGGATCCAGTTCGCCTTGGCGACGCCCGTCGTGCTCTGGTCCGGTTGGCCGTTCTTCGAGCGGGGGGCGCGATCGATCGCCAATCGCCGTCTCAACATGTTCACCCTCATCGCCATGGGCGTCGGGGTGGCCTGGCTCTACAGCGTGGTGGCTACGCTCGCCCCGCAGCTCTTCCCCGCCGCCTTCCGCCGCACGGATGGTTCGGTGCCGATCTACTTCGAGGCGGCGGCCGTGATCACCGTCCTGGTGCTGCTCGGTCAGGTGCTGGAGCTTCGGGCCCGCGAACGCACCTCCGGCGCCATCAAGGCGCTGTTGGATCTCGCTCCCAAGACCGCGCGGCGCGTCCGCCCGGACGGCTCCGACGAGGAGGTGACGCTCGACCTGATCGCGGTCGGCGACCAGCTTCGCGTGCGGCCAGGCGAGAAGGTGCCCGTGGACGGCGTGGTCCTCGACGGCCGGGTCTCGATCGATGAGTCCATGGTGACCGGCGAGTCCATGCCGGTCACCAAGGAGGTCGGCGCCAAGGTGGTGGGCGGCTCGATCAACAAGACCGGCTCGTTCGTCATGCGCGCCGAGAAGATCGGCGCCGACACCCTGCTCTCGCAGATCGTGCAGATGGTGGCGCAGGCGCAGCGCAGCCGCGCGCCGATCCAGCGCATGGCCGACCAGGTGTCCGGGTGGTTCGTGCCGACGGTCATCGCCGTCGCCGCCCTCGCCTTCTTCGTCTGGGCGCTGGTAGGGCCGGAGCCCCGCTTCGCCTTCGGGCTGGTCGCGGCGGTATCCGTGCTGATCATCGCCTGCCCCTGCGCCCTCGGTCTGGCGACGCCAATCTCCATTATGGTGGGTGTCGGACGCGGTGCGCAGGCCGGGGTGCTGATCAAAAACGCCGAGGCCCTGGAGCGCTTCGAGCAGATCGACACCCTCGTGGTCGACAAGACCGGCACCCTCACCGAGGGCCGCCCCGCCGTGACGGCGATCCGCCCGGTCGAGGGGCTCAACGAAACCGAAGCGCTGCGGCTGGCGGCGAGCCTCGAGCGCGCCAGCGAGCACCCGCTGGCCGACGCCATTGTGCGCGCCGCCACGGAGCGGAACCTGGCCTTGTCCCAACCCAGCGACTTCGACTCTCCCGTCGGCAAGGGCGTTCTTGGGGCCGTGGACGGTCGCCGGCTGGCGCTCGGTTCGAGCAAGTTTCTCAAGGAGCTGGGCGTGGAAACCCAGGCGCTCGACGCCGAGGCTGACGTTCTGCGCGCCGACGGCGCCACGGCCATCTTCATGGCGGTGGATAGGCGCGCGACGGCGATCTTCGCCATCGCCGATCCCATCAAGGCGACGACTCCGGAGGCGGTCAGCGCCCTCAAGGCCGAGGGTGTGCGTCTGGTGATGATGACCGGCGACAACCGGACAACCGCTGAGGCCGTGGCGCGCAAGCTGGGCATCGACGAGGTCGAGGCCGAGGTGTTGCCTCAGGACAAGGCGGCCGTGGTCGACAAGTTCAGGGCCGAGGGCCGCAAGGTCGCCATGGCGGGCGACGGGGTGAACGACGCGCCCGCGCTGGCGGCGGCCGAGGTTGGGATCGCCATGGGCGCAGGCGCCGACGTGGCGATCGAGAGCGCCGGCGTCACCCTGCTGAAGGGCGACCTGCAGGGCATCGTCAAGGCGCGGCGCCTCTCTCGCGCGGTCATGCGCAACATCCGCCAAAACCTATTCTTCGCCTTCGCCTACAATGTCGCCGGCATCCCGGTCGCCGCGGGCGTCCTCTACCCGGTCTTCGGGTGGCTGCTCTCGCCGGCCATCGCCGCGGCGGCCATGGCGCTCTCCAGCGTCAGCGTCGTTGGCAACGCTCTGCGCCTGCGCGCCGTCCGCCTCTGATCGGCGCCACGAGGGCTGGCCGCGCCCCGCGCTGAGGCCGGCGCCTGCCTCTGCGGATGGGAAGAGCGCACGATGTTTGGCGTCCCGCTTGACCCTCCCATGATGGGAAGCTCTATCTGATCTGGGCATTGCCGATCAGGAGTCGCCCCATGCCCGAGAAAACCCTCCAGCTCATTGACATCCCAGTGCTCGGCATGACCTGCGCCAGCTGCGTCGGGCGGGTGGAAAAGGCGATCGCCGCCGTCCCCGGCGTGGCGAGCGCCTCCGTGAACCTGGCCGCCGAACGGGCGCATGTGGAGCTCACCGCGGAGGGCCACACCCAGGCCGTGGTCGAGGCGATCCGCAAGGCCGGCTACGAGCCGCTGGAGCGCGCCTTGGATCTGAACATCGAGGGCATGACCTGCGCCAGCTGCGTCGGCCGCGTCGAGCGGGCGCTCCGCGCCGCACCGGGTGTCCTTCAGGCGCAGGTCAACCTGGCGACCGAGCGCGCCACCGTCACCGTGCTGGACGGCGCCGATCCGGCCGGGCTTGTGAGCGCGGTCGAGAAGATCGGCTATCGCGCCACGCCGGTCCCCCAGGCGGGTCCGGACCTCTCCGACCGTGAACGTGAGGCCCGCGCCGCCGAGATCCGCGGACTGCAACGCGCCGTGGGCCTGTCGGCCCTGGCCGCCGCCCCGCTGTTCCTGGTGGAGATGGCCCGGCACTTCATACCAGGCGCCCACCACCTGCTGGCTGGCATGCTGCCCGAGCAGCCCTGGCGGCTGATCAGCTTCGCGCTGGCGGCCTTGGTGCTGTTCGGTCCGGGCCTGCGGTTCTACCGCAAGGGCCTGCCGAACCTCATCCGCCGCACGCCCGACATGAATTCGCTGGTCGTGCTGGGCGCGAGCGCCGCCTTCGCCTACTCCACCGTGGCGACCTTCGCCCCGGCCCTGCTGCCGACCGGCGCCAACCACGTCTATTTCGAAGCCGCCGCGGTGATCGTCACACTGATTCTGGTCGGCCGGCTGTTCGAAGCGCGGGCCAAGGGCCGCACCAGCGAAGCGATCAAGCGCCTGATGACGCTGCAAGCCAAGACCGCCCGCGTCGAGCGGCGTGGCATCGCCCACGAGGTCCCCATCGCAGAGGTGACGGCGGGTGATGTCATCGTGGTTCGGCCGGGCGAGCGCATCCCGGTCGACGGCGAGGTCCTGGACGGGGGCTCCTTTGTCGACGAGTCGATGATCACGGGCGAGCCGATCCCCGTCGAAAAGGTCGCCGGGGCTACGGTCGTGGGCGGCACCGTGAACAAGACCGGCGCCTTCCGCTTCCGCGCCACGAAGGTCGGTGCGGCCACCCTGCTGGCGCAGATCGTGCGCATGGTCGAGACGGCCCAGGGCGCGAAACTGCCGATCCAGGCGGTC
>JAIXTR010000166.1 GCA_027483845.1 Caulobacteraceae bacterium
CAGGCTTCGACGCGCCCTGGAGGCGGCCCGGACCGGCGCGAAGGTGCGACTGCTGGCCGATGATCCCCTCGCCCGCATCGACGTGCCACACTTCGTGACCCAGGCCGGCGCGCTGCTGTTGGAGCAGCGCGACCTTGACGGGGCCCTGAGCTTCCTGGTCGGGAAGCCCTAGCCCTGCAGATCGCCAAGTTCGCTGGATAGCGACTTGTCGCGGCCGTGCAGCGCGATTTCGACCTCCGTCGCCAGGGCGCCGCCGAAGAAGACGGCGTTCACGTTCCACGACAGCCAGATCAAGAAGATGACCACGGTCGCCACGGACCCGTAGGTCACGCCGAGCTCGGCGATATCCTCGACGTAAAAGCCAAGCGCCCAGGATGCGAAGATGCACAAGGCCGCGGCCGCTGCGCCGCCCAGGAACGAGGCCCGCCAGGCAACCGGGTCGCGCGACATGGCCCACCGATAGATCAGCGTCATGCCCAACGTCATGCCGGCGCTCGCCCAGGTCCATTCGCTGTACAGCCAGATCGCACCGCGCAGCGGCCGCAGATCGAAGGTCTCGCCGAGAATGCGGAAGCCGAAAAAGACCGTCGACAGCAGGCCCAGGGCGCCAAGGGCCGCCATCAGCACGGCCAGCGCGAGAAGGTTGAAGCTCAGGAACCCCCGCGGCTTGTCCTCGTCGTGAATGAACGACAATCCCGCCAGCAGGGCCTTGAACCCCCGATGGGAGGCGTATCCGCCGATCAGCAAAGCCATCCCGCTCTGGACAGAGACGGTCTCGGGCGGCGCGCGCGACAGGCGCATCAGTTCGCCCTGGAAGATGATCCGTGCGGCGTCGGGCATCACCCGGGCCAGCGCTTCCCCCTGCGCCGCGACGCGGCTGGGGTCGGACAGCAGGCTGTAGAGCCCCATCGCGATGGCGAGGGCCGGGAAGATCGCCAGCATCACGAAGAAGGAGACGCCGCCGTTGTAGAGCATGACGTCCCGGCCCCACAGGCGCAGCAGCGCCTTACCCAGGACCCGAAGGCCCAGCCGCAGGCCATGGATGGGATCCCAGTCCCGCTCGCGAAGATGGCGGATCAGTTCGACGAAGGTCATGCGCGGGGAATTGGTCTCGACTCAAGGTCCGGCAACCCTTGGCCCAAATGTTAGCGGCGCGCCACCCGGGTTAGCAGGTGACGCGCCGCCGATGGGCGTGTCTTTCCATCCGGGCCGGCCGCCGCTTCGAGGGACGGGAGAGCGCGACAACCGATCCGAAGGCCATGATGAGATATGGCGGCTGAACCCCCGCTGAACGCCGCTGTCACCTCTTGGGCGGTTTGGGTGGACCCTTAGGCCAATGCCCCCGCGCTCTGTAGGCCCGCGATCTCGGCGTCGGAGAAGCCCCAGTCGCTCAGCGCCTCGCGATCATGCGCCCCGATG
This sequence comes from Caulobacteraceae bacterium, assembly GCA_027483845.1. Taxonomy (GTDB): domain Bacteria; phylum Pseudomonadota; class Alphaproteobacteria; order Caulobacterales; family Caulobacteraceae; genus Phenylobacterium. Next base: position 1,420 of record JAIXTR010000166.1, read on the forward strand.
GAGGGCGGCGGACCCTGGATCGCCCCCGGCGTGGCCGAGAAGCGCGGCGCCGGTGCGGGCTGAACCACGCCGCCGAGGTCCACGAAGGTCTGCCGCGCCACGTTGTGCGGATGCTTCGGCGCCTCGTCGAGGTCGAGGACGGGCGCGAAGCAGACGTCGGTGCCGCCCATGATGTCCGTCCATTCGGCCTGGGTCTTCTGGGCGATCACGTGGGCCAGCTTCTCCCGCAGGCTGCCCCAGGCGGAGCGGTCGTGCTGCTTCTGGAACTCCGGATCGTTGATCCCGGTCTTTTCCAACAGCAGGGCGTAGAACTGAGGCTCGATCGAGCCGATCGACACCCATTTGCCGTCGCTGCACTGGTAGGTGTCGTAGAAGTGGGCGCCGCCATCGAGCAGGTTTGCGCGACGCTCCTCCTTCCACATGCCCGCGGCCTTGAAGCCGTAGAACATGGCCATCAGCGATGCGGCGCCGTCGCTCATCGCGCAGTCGATCACCTGGCCTTGGCCAGACTCGCGCGCCTGAATGACGCCGGCCAGCAGGCCGAACGCGAGGTAGAGGGCTCCGCCCCCGAAGTCGCCCACCAGGTTCAACGGCGGGATCGGTTTCTCCTCGGTCCCGATGGCGTGGAGCGCGCCGGTGATGGCGATGTAGTTCATGTCGTGACCGGCGGCCTGGGCATAGGGACCGGTCTGGCCCCACCCGGTCATGCGGCCGAACACGAGCTTTGGATTGCGCTTGAGCGCGACGTCCGGACCGAGGCCCAGCCGCTCCATCACGCCCGGCCGGAAACCCTCGATGACCGCGTCGGCGGTGTCCATGAGCTTCAGGCACGCCTCGACCGCCTCGGGCGTCTTCAGGTCGAGGGCGACGGAGCGCCGACCCCGGGAGGTGATGTCGGACGGCGCGCCGCGCCCTTGGCCCTTGCGATCGATCCGGACGACATCCGCGCCCAGGTCCGATAGAAGCATGCCGCAGAACGGGCCAGGGCCGATGCCGGCGAATTCGACGATTTTCAGGCCGGTGAGCGGACCTTGGCGCATGCGTTTCCTCCGTAGATTCCGCTGCGATCTAAGCCCGTTGCCGCTCGGTCAGCCAAGCGGTCAGCCCCCGCCGGGTAGCGATTGGCCATCGTCGACGGTGATCAGGCTGCCGGTGATGGCGCGCGCCGCGGGGCCCGCCAGCAGCAGGAAGGCCTCGTCGAGGTCGGACGCGTCCATCAGACGCCGCCGCGGGAACCCCTTGAGCTGCTTCTGGCCCCCTTCGGTGGGCCACCATGCGTCGTTGATCGCGGTCTCGATATAGCCGGGCGCCAGCGCGGTCACCGCGATGCCCCGTCGCGCCCATTCGCGCGCCAAACTCTTGGTCAGCATGGCGACCGCCGCCTTCGACCCGCAGTAAGCGGAAAGG
>JAIXTR010000404.1 GCA_027483845.1 Caulobacteraceae bacterium
CGGTGGACCAGACCCGATCCGGGGTCAGTTCATGCAGGGCAACAAGGGCCGGGACACCATCCAGGGCGACAATGGGAATGACACCCTCCTTGGCGGCCAGGACAACGATCTCATCTTCGGGACCGGCGGGAACGATGTGATCAACGGCAACCTGGGCGACGACGACATATCGGGCTCGGGTCAGCTGTTCGGAGAGGGCGGGAACGACGCAATCGCCGTCTACACCGCGTTCGACAGCACGGCCTCTGGCGGCGATGGCAACGACTACATCCAGATCGGGTCCGGAGAGCTGGCCCGGATCGTCGCCTCTGGCGATGGCGGAAACGACACGATCAATGCCTTTACCAGCACGCGGAACGACATCAAGGGCGGCGACGGCGACGACGTGATCCGAATCGGCCGCAATCTCAGCATACCCACCAACTACAGCGCGACGATCGACGGCGGCGCTGGCGCCGACACCATCGAGGCCAGCATCGCCGATGATCGTATCCGCGGCGGCGCTGGCGCAGATCGGCTGACGGGCGGTGGCGGCGCCGACCTCTTCATCCAGGACAGCGCGGCGGCGGCCCTGACCCTCGAATCCGCAGACCGCATCACCGATTGGGCGTCCGACGACAAGATCCAGCTGGGCGCCGCCATTGGAGGCGCTTACGCCGAGGCGACCGCACCCGACTTCTTCACGGCCCTATCCGAAGCCCAAGGTCGCATCACAACGGGCCAGACCGAGGTGCTGGCCGTGCAGGTCGGCGCGGACGTGATCGTCTTCGCCGACGCCAGTTCGGGCGCGACGCTCAACACCATCACCGTGCTGGTCGGGCGGTCGCTGAACGATATCGCAAGCGACAACTTCGTCTGACCGCCGCACGCCGACCGCCCCGCGCCGCATCATCCGCGGCGTTCAAGCGGGCGGGAGGTGGCGTTGAAACCGACCGGGGCGACGAGAGCCCACTGGCCGGCGGTCGCAGCTTGTGCGACGTCTAGGGGTGTCCCCGCCTGACCGGGCAAGAGTTACGATCTTGTAAGTTGCGTTTTTACGCAACAGCGGTGATTTCCGGGGCCTGACAGATTGCGCGGGGAGCTGGCGCTTGGTCGACTACGCGTTCGAGACGATCACCGACTTCCAGGCCCTGACCATCAAGTCGGGCGACACCCTGCGGTTCAATGGCCCCGCGGCGCGGACCGTCAGCGTCGGCTATCAGTCGTATGAGCCCGCCACGGCGACCTTGGCCCTGCCCGGCATCGTCGTGACCTACCAGGGCCGGAGCATCACCTTTTCCACCGACCTGGTCGCCCTGTCGAAGACCGGCGGGATGATCATGGCCGACGGCTCCCAGCTTTACATCGGTGACCTGAACGCCGACCGATTCGCCTCCGGCGCCGGCGACGACGGCCTCTACGGCGGCCCCGGCGGCGACACCCTGAACGGCGGCGCGGGCGCGGATCTGTTGCAGGGCAACGCCGGCGACGACGTGCTGACCGGCGGCGAAGGCGGCGACAGCCTGTACGGCGGCCAGGGCGACGACGTCATCTACGCCAGCCGCTTGGCGAGCGGTGTGGCCGGTGAGGCGGGCGACTGGGCCCATGGCAACCTCGGCGACGACGAGATCGTGGGCGGCGCGGGCAACGACACCCTGCTGGGCGGCCAGGGCCGCGATTCCATCAGCGGCGGCGACGGGTCCGACTACCTCTCGGGCGACCTGGGCGACGACAAGCTGACGGGCGGGCTGGGCAACGACACCCTCGCCGCTGGCGATGGCGATGACCGCCTGGATGGCGGCTTCGGGGCCGACAGCCTGAGCGGCGGCGGCGGAAACGACCAGCTGGTCAGCCAGGGTCCCGAGGCCAGCATCCTCGACGGCGGCGCTGGCAATGACACCCTCGTCTCGGTGGGCGCCGGCCGCGACACCCTCTTCGGCGGCGAGGGCGCCGACCGGTTCGAGTTCGTCGGCAAGATCGAGCCGCCGGCCGGGGTGGAGGCCGATATCCGCGACTGGAGCAGCGCCGACACCCTGCATTTCGACGCCGTCACCGTGCTGGGCGCCGCCTCGATCCTGCCGCCCAGCTATGCCGAGTTCGTGACCTCCAGCTACGAGAAGGCGGTGCTGACCGCCAACGAGTACATCTCCGCGACCGGGGCCACCTATGTGGCCGCCCAAGTCGGCGGCGACGTCTACGTCTTCGCCGACACCAGCGATCCGCAGGATGGCGCCGACATCGCCATCCTGCTCACGGGCCGGACCCTGGCCGACATCAGCCTGTCCAACTTCGCCTGAGGCCAGGCCAGCATCCTCTGGAGAGAGGCGGCTCCCGGCGGGTTTGAATGCGGCGCAGCATGGGTTACACCCGCGCCCGTCCTTACCTCAGCCGGGAGCCTTCTCCGCCATGTCCTTCCTGGAATCCGCTGCGCTCGCCCGCGTGAAGCCGTCCGCCACCCTGGCGGCCGACGCGAAAGCTCGAGAGCTGAAGGCCCAGGGCAAGAATGTGATCGGCCTCGCCGCCGGGGAACCCGACTTCGACACGCCGGACAACATCAAGGACGCCGCCATTCGCGCGATCCGCGACGGCAAGACCAAGTACACCAACGTCGACGGCATTCCGGAGCTGAAGGAAGCCATCGTCGCCAAGTTCCAGCGCGAGAACGGCCTGACCTACAAGACCAGCCAGGTGAACGTCTCGCCCGGCGGCAAGCCGGTGATCTGGAACGCCATGATCGCCACGCTGAACCCCGGCGACGAAGTGATCGTGCCGACCCCCTACTGGGTCAGCTACTGGGACATCGTGCTCCTGGCCGGCGGCAAGCCGGTGGCCGTGGCCAGCACCGCCGAGCAGTGCTTCAAGCTGCAGCCCGCCGATCTGGAAGCCGCGATCACGCCCCGCACGCGCTGGGTGCTGTTGAACTCGCCGTCCAACCCCTCGGGCGCCGCCTACACCCGCGCCGAGCTCAAGGCCCTGGCCGATGTCCTGCTGCGCCACCCGCACGTCTGGATCCTGACGGACGACATGTACGAACACCTGGTGTTCGGTGACTTTGAATTCACCACCATCGCCCAGGTCGAGCCGGCGCTCTACGATCGCACCCTGACCATGAACGGGGTCAGCAAGGCCTACGCCATGACCGGCTGGCGCATCGGCTATGCCGCCGGCCCTGAGCCGCTGATCAAGGCCATGGCCAAGGTCATGAGCCAGACCACCTCCAACCCCTCCTCCATCTCGCAATGGGCGGCGGTCGAGGCGCTGAACGGGACGCAGGAGTTCATCAAGCCGAACGCCAAGCTGTTCGAGGGCCGCCGCGACCTGGTGGTCTCGATGTTGAACCAGGCCCGGGGCATCCACTGCCCGACGCCCGAAGGCGCCTTCTACGTTTATCCGTCCTGCGCCGACCTGATCGGCAAGACCGCGCCCTCCGGCAAGGTCATCAGCTCCGACGCGGACTTCGCGGTGGAGTTGCTGGAAACCGAGGGCGTGGCGGTGGTGTTCGGCGCGGCCTTCGGCCTCTCGCCCTTCTTCCGCATCAGCTACGCCACCGCCAACAGCGTGCTGGAAGACGCCTGCCAGCGCATCCAGCGCTTCTGCGCCAACGTGAAATAGCGGCGGCTCCGCCGCCGGACGATCAGGGCTTCTGGCCGGCGTTCCACGCCGGTCGGAAGTCGCTGTTCAACAGCCATCTCACCGGCGCCACCATGGACTGAATGACCTCGCCCATGAACGGCAGGTCGAGGCCTGACATGTCGTCCGTCGGCTGATGGTAGGTCGGCGTCGTGGGCCAGGCGCTGATCGTCTGGGCGACCACGCCCCGCCGCGCGAGCTGGTAGTTGTCGGATCGGGTGAAGAAATCCTGCTCGGGGTAGAGGTCGGGACCAATGTCGGCCCCCTGGGCTTTCAGCGTCGGGCCCAGGTTCGACCGCTCCCATCCCGTCAGCATCAGCGTCTTCGGACGTTGTGGGTCCGGCTGTCCGATCATCTCGAATTCGAGGTTCGCCGCGATGTCGCCTAGCGGCAGCGGCGGATGGTCCAGGAAGTGCTTCGCCCCGTACCCGCCGGCTTCTTCGCAGCCGAACAGCGCGAACTGCACGGTCCGCTTGGCCGGCCTCCCCTGAGCCAGCACGCGCGCCAGTTCCAGAACCGCCACTGTGCCCGACGCATCGTCGTTGGCGCCGCGATAGATTTTCCCGCCCCGGACGCCCAGGTGGTCGTAGTGGGCGCTGAGCAGGATCGCCTGCTTGTCGGCGTCCGCCGCGCGGCCCCGGATCCTGCCCAGCACATTGTAGGTGGTCCTGGTCAGCGACGCGCCACGCGCCGCGCCGAGCGTCGCCGTCTGCCCGGCGGCCGCGCGCAAGGCGGCATAGGCCTCCGGGCGGGCGAGGATGGTGGTCCTCAGATTGGCGTCGTCCGCGGGCGGCGCGCGGGCGGCGAGGTCCGCCCAGTTGGCCAGAGCCGGCTCGGGGGCCGCAACGACGACGGCCAAGGCGCCGGCCTTGAACATCGGCCCGGTAACGCCGGGCTCCACCGCGCCGTCGAGCACGACGATCCGACCGGCAGCCATCGCCGGATCGGACGCCTTGCCGAGGACGACGATCTCCGCGGAGACAGCGGCGCGGGGGTTGACCAGCACGACGCCCTCGCCGTGCATCATCCGCACCGCGCCGACCCTCAGGACCGGCGTCGTGGCGTATGTCGGAACCTGGTAATCGACGCGCTGGAGATACGCCCCACCCTCTGCAGCGCCCTTGACGCCATAGGCGGAGAGCTTGTCGGCGAGAAAGCGGGCGGCCGTATGCTCCTCATCGGAGGCGCAGGCCCGGCCGCGCATCCTGTCGCTGGTCAGGACGTCCAGGTTGCCCATCACGCAGGCGGCGCAGATCAGGGGCTTGGCGCTGGCGGTCAGCGGCAGAGCGGCGACGGCCAGGGCCGTCATCAACGTCGCGATCGACCTCACGGAAAACCCCCGGCTGTTCCTGCCGAGGGTTCCGGTGCGGGGCTCAGCCTGTCAAGCCGAGGCCCTAGTGCTTTTCGCGCCAGCCGGCCTTGGCGGCGTCCTTGGTCAGGTTCAGGTGAACCTTGTCGTCCTGGATCGTCTCGACCCAGCTCAGCGGGATCAGGTGGTGCTTGAAGCCCGAGCCCAAGTCCAGCTTGGCCAGCTCGATCTCGGTTCCCAGCACATGGTCGACCTTGCCGACGTGGCCGCCGTCCGAGCCGACGACTTCCATATGCTCGCGAATTTCCGTGGCCTGGATCATAATGTTCTCCTCGTTCCGGGGGACGGAAGAACGGGCGCCAGGCGGAAGGGTTCATGGCCGAGCTGATCAATCTCAACAAGGCCCGCAAGGCCCGCGGCCGGGCCGCCGACAAGGCGCAGGCGGCGGAGAATCGCGTTCGGTTCGGCCAGACCAAGGGTCAGAAGACGATCACGCGCCTGGACGCCGACCGCCAGCGGCGCGACCTCGACGGCAAGAAGCGCGAGGACTGACCGCCCCGCGCTCCGGCGCTCAGGCCGCCTTGGGCACCGCACCGTCGCGGACGTCGGCCGGAATGGAGTCGTAGATCGTCGGCGGCGTGATGCCGAGACGCTTGCGCGCGGCCTCCAGCGGCTCGGCCATCAGGCGCTCGTAGTCTTCGCCCAGCAGCCACTTGGCCGCCTTGCCGCGCTTATAGCCCTGCCAGATCGCCTGCACGTACGGATAGCGACGATCCTTGCGACCGCGCGACGCGGCGCCCACCGCGATAAGCGCCCAGCCCAGGCCCTTGGTCTGGGCGTAGGAAAACGCCACGAGACAGGCCTCGCCCGTCGCGTCGCGGTGATAGCCCGACAGGATGTGCCAGATGTCGTGCACGTCACGCGTGCGGCGGCCGAACCAGGCGTAGGGGTGCGGCTCGTCGATTTCCTTGCGCCCGCCCTCGCGGCTCACCTCGGCGAGGCCGTCAGCGGACAGGTTCTCGGATCGGATGAAATGGCGATAGGCGGCGCCGACGCTGCCTTCGGGCAGGCTGTCCAGCCAGGCGTCGTCCATCAGCTTGTGCGCGAACTCGCGCTGCTCGAAGGCGATACGGCCGCCCTCTGGCGTGGCCAGCAGCCGATGATAGCCCTTGGCCGTCGACGATCCGTTCAGCGCCCGCATGATTTCGAACACCTGCCGGGTGTCGTCCTTGTCGGCCAGCAGCCGGCGCAGGGCGCGCAGCGCGTGCCCCCAGTCCAGCTTCGTCGACATGGGGCGCGGCGGGGCGCGGAAGTCGGCGGTGTCAGCGGTCATGGCCATCGGCGCGGAAATCCTGTCTGAGCCTGTCGGTGACGAAAATGACGCCCCCGTCATCTTTTTGCAAGGGGCTGGCCTAAACTAGGGCGAAGTTCGTAAACAGGCGGCGCATGCCCGCCCTGAAAAAGCGCTCCGTCCTCCTCACCGGCCACGCGACCTCCATCGCGCTGGAGCCGGAGTTCTGGGCCGTGCTGGAGGAAATGGCCGCCGCGCGGGCGGTCAGCCTCGCCGCCCTGATCGTCAGCATCGACCGCAACCGCGCCGGCCGCCCCCTCGCCTCCGCCTGCCGCGTCGCGGCCCTCGGGTTCGCGCGAACCGAGACGCACATCTAAGCGTGAGCGCCGCGCCCCTGCGGCTGGCCGTCTCTCGGTGATGCGCTACCGGCGCGCGCGTCGCCGCGACACATCCTCGAAAAGCGTGGCGAGTTCACCCCTGTAGGCGTCGAGCAGGCCTGCGATTTTGGTGGATCCACGCTTGATGTCGGCGTGCAGGGCGGCGCGATCGTCGAAAAGCGCGAGCGTATGCGCCAGCGCCTCATCGGTGCTCAGTCCCTTAACAGGCACACCGTGGGGATAGTTCAGCACGCCCTCGAAGAGGCCCGAGAACTTGCGGCTGTAGGCCACAGGGACAACCGGAACGCCGCTCGAGAACGCTGCGATGCAGGCATGCATCCGGCCAGCAATCAGGAAATTCAGACCCGAGATGTAAGATTTGGCGTCCGAGGGCGAGGTGAAGTTCCGCACGCGTTCAACGGCCGGATACTCCGCCGCAAGCCTATCGGCCACCCGCCCATCGTCGTCCTCGGGACGGGTGTCCGTATTCACGTGGCTGATCAGCTTCACCGCGACATTGGGTTTGGCGAGCAGGGCTTCGATCAGCCTCCGCGAATAGGCGGCGTAGTCGACTTCCATCCCGAATTCATTGGCGCCGCTGTAGCCACCGTTGAAAAGCAAGCCCGAGACGTTGATGCCAACCTCGATCGTCTCTTCCGTGCGGGCGCGGGGTTCGTAAGGCAGGGCGAACGCGACATCCACGGCCTGCAGCAGCCGTGCGCGCGGCGCCATCTCGGCTGCGACCTCGAAGGAAGCGGGGTCGCGGGCGACAACCAGTCGCGCGTAGCGCATCGCAAAGGCCGCCAACGTAGACTGCGGCTGACGAGTGAAGGGTCCAATCGTTTGAGGGCTGAGGAGCAGCGGGATGCGGCGCGCCAGCGTCATCGCCTTGCTGAGCCAGAGAAAGCCGAACCGCCGTCCCCCGTAGATGTCCGTGAAGCTGTCACCGCCGCCGATGTCGAGGACGCAGTCCGTGGTCGCCAGAGTCCGCCACAGCAGGCCGCCAGGCAGCATCGCCTTGGTATTCAGCTTGACGGCCTCGACATCCGGATCGTTGACATAGAACGGAACACCCGGGTCGATGAAGCCGAGCACGCGGAATTTCGGCCGCACGCCGGCCGCAGCCGCGGCCTGACGCGCAAGGGCGATGTTGCTAACCGTCAGGGCCCCAACGCCGAGGTTCCCGGAATTCACCGAGTGCCAAAGCAGGCCTATAACCACCTCGCGCAACGCCGCCCCCGTTCTCACTGATGCTCGCTGGACACGTTGAACAGCGTCTGACACGTGTCCTTAATCTGAATCCCTTCGATAGGCTCAAGAGATGCTGCGATCGCTTTCAGGACACGCGCCATGAGCCTCAAATCCCAACTGAAAACGGCGATCGCCATGGGGTGGGACCGCGCCGAACGCGTGCGGCGTCCTCCCCCCAAACTGACGATCCTGTATTACCATGCGGTGAGGCCCGATCAGCGCGACGCGTTCAACGCGCAGATGGCCGCGCTAAAGCGCGAGGCCAACATCGTGGCTCCCGATCACTCCGGGCCGTTGGACGCAGACCGCCCGAACATCGCGGTCACGTTTGATGACGCCTTCCGCTCCGTGCGGGAACACGCACTTCCAGCGCTGGAACAGCATCGGGTCCCGGCAACGATCTTCGTACCCACTGGGTGGCTCGGCCGTTCGCCTGGGTGGCGGATGGAGACAAGCGGCGACCACGAGGAGATCGTCATGTCCGCCGAGGAAATCGCCGCATTGCCTCGGGACCTGATCACGATCGGCTCACACACGGTGGACCATCCGTTCCTGACCAAGCTTTCGGACGCCGCGGTTCAGGCGCAGCTGGTCCAGTCGCGGGCGACGCTGGAAAGCCTCATGGGCGGCGTCATCGACACCCTCGCGTTCCCCTATGGAAATCACGACGACCGCGTGGTCGAGGCGGCCGGAAAGGCCGGATATCGCCATGTCTACACGGTGGCGCCCCAGGCGATCGTCGCGGGCGACCCAGCCATTTCGCGCGGCCGGACGTCGGCGGATCCCGCAGACAACCCAACGCTTTTTGCGCTGAAGATGCGCGGCGCGTTCGATTGGATGCCCTATGCCTCGAAACTGAAGGCGGCGATCATTCCTCGATCGTGAGGAAATCGACCGCGAGATCGCCAGGGCTGAGGTCCAGACGAAGCTGACCTGATTCGGTAGCTGCAAAGCCGAGCTTCTCCAGCACCATCTCGGCGGCACGGTTGCGGTCGGTCTTCTTGAAGTTCACCACGACGGCCGATGCCGCGGACTTTCCCCGCCCTTCGGCCAGGTACCAAAACAGAGCTTGTTCGATGAACTTTCCTTGGACTCGGCACGACAGCATGAAGTCCTCGACCACCACGACCTCACGCCCCTCCTCGGCGGCCTCACGGCTGGACAGGCAAAAACCGACTGTCCCATAAGTCCCGAACTTGTCTCGGCAGACCACGACATGGCGATCCCGGTCTTCCCCAAGGATCGCTGTGATCTCCTCACGCCCGTACTTGCGTCCTGAGAAGTTCAGCTGGTTCGTGCGTTGCACCAGTTCGACGATACGGTCGAAATCGTCAGGCGTGTCGCGGCGTATCTCGACGTGAATCTCACAATCGCGCAGGAAGGTCAGATAGTCGTCGCCGTAGCTCTGGGCCGTCTGTTCTCGAACGATCGCCTCGCGGTACATTTGCCGACGCGCCCGAGATTCTGGGGTGACGGCGCCCTGCAGGCGGGGATGATCGGCAAGTCCAGGGATCGCCGTATCCGGCAGCACCTCGATTTCGGGCGCCGCCTGCCCGACCTCGGCGCGCTCGAATGGATTGTCATCAATGAACAGGACGGTGTCCGCACCGATATCGATGGCCTTGATAATCTGCGCCAGGCCTTCGGACTTGGGCCCCCAGCCGATGCGCGGGTGCAGGACGTACTCCGCGAGACCCAGCGCCTCCAGCTTGGACATCGCATCCTCATGCGCGTTCTTGCTGGCGACCGAGATGAGGATGCCACGCTCGTCCAGCGTGCGGAAAAGGTCCGCGATGCCTGCGCGGAGCTTGACGTCACCTTCCAGAAGCACGCCGTCCCAGAGCGTGTTGTCGAGATCGAACACCACCAGCTTGCCCGATTTGGTCGGCGCCGCGGCTTTTCCCGACTCCCGCGTCTCGGACGCCTTCGCCAGCACAGCCAGGTCGAGACGCTGGAATATGAGGTGCACATCGTCGCCGTTGGCGGGCGTCAGGGAGAGATTGAACGGCAACCCGCATGTCAGGATGTCCCGCATGCCACCGACAGGCAGCACGTGGCGGGAAAAACCTGGCGTCGCCCTGATGGTGAGATTCATGGGCAGCGGCAGCTGATCGGTCCGAAGCGCGCGTGTCAGGCGCAGCTTGTCGATCATCGCGGTCAGGACAAGGTCGACGGTTTCCGAACCAGGATTGACGATTTCAGCGATGAACACGTCCGGCAGTCGCCCCTGCCCGCCGCGAGCATGCAAGCGATCGTTGATGCGCTTGTGAAGCGTCTCCATTGCCGTCGCCCACCGGGATTGGCCAGTGACGCGGGCGATCCCGCGGCCTACCCGCGACGCGATCGGCGCGACGGCGGTCAGCACGCGTTCCGCCACATCGACCTGTCCCGCAGGCAGCAGGGCGGCGTTACCTTGCGCTTCGAGTTTACCCCAGCGCCGGAAGCGGACTTCAGCCGCCGTTGCAGCCCCGCTCACACGGTTCGCGACGATGCCGTCCTCGAAACGGCGACACTTGCCCGCTGACGTAGCGAGATAGAGGTCGCAGGTCGAATAACAGGCTGGCGCCGCGCACTCGACGCAATGCTCACCCCAGGCCAGCAGCGTGCGATGGGTGATATCCGGCGTACCGTCTGAAGCCTCGGCGGCGCTTGAGGTTGGAGTTGCCGGCGTTTTCGGTTTGGCGTCCTCGAACTGATACATGCCGTCCTACCCGCTTGCCGATACCCCGACGGGCCCTAGCCCACCACGATTTAAGGTGTCTCTGCCCGACCCAGCGCCGCCAGGAGCTCGGCCTGGCCAAGCCCCGGTGCGCACTATTTAGAATGCCGCATCGCGAATGCAACGACGCGGAGCCTTCGTTCTGTCGCAGATATCTTGCCCGACGCTCACTTCAGGGATTTTCCGCCGCTCTTCACCCAGTTTCGCTCGGCGGAATAGTCGCCGAAGGCTGCTATGGGCGCGTCGGAATTCTTCTCGATCTTCGGCAGCGCGGTTTTGTCATCCTTGGAGATTTTGGCGATGTTGCCGCGGACCAGACCGCCCTCGATCGCCTTGACGACAATGCGAGGGTAGACGCGATCATACTTCCCAGCATGCCTCGCGCTCCACTTCATCGGCTGGACGAGATTGCCGGTGATGGTCACGTCTCGCCCGCCAACCACCCAGATCCCATTCCACGTCGAGCCCACGATGGCGTTGTTGCGGATCAAGATCCGCTCGTAGGGAGTCATCGACTCATTGCCCAGGAAGACGCCCTGCGCAGGATCGCCATCTCCGCGTTCATATACGTTGTTCTCGATGACAACGTCGGAGATGGGATACTTCGCGTCGACAGTCCAGAACTGGATCGCGTCGACATGGGTCGGCTGGGAGTTCGGGATATAGATATTCGTGAAATAGTTGCCGCGGATGACGATGTTGGAAGAGTTCACCCAACCACGCACCGCGTCGCCGTAGATCTCTCGAAACTCACTGTCCGAGATCACCAGATTCTTCACATCCGACCCCATCAGGCCGTATCGCAGATGTCTGAACCTGGTCTTTGACACAGTGATCTCTTCACTGCCCTTAATCTGTAGCCCCTTCGCGCGTTCCTGGTTTTCCGTCGCGGCCTCAAACAGCGAGTCGCTGACTTCGATCCGCTTGGATTGCGCGACCTGGAGTCCGTAGCCCTTGTCCAACGGCCGGAACTCTAATCCGCGGAGCGTGATCCCCTCGCTTTGGATGATAAGCCAGGGTCCGATGATGACCCGCGCCCCCGGCATCGGCTCAATGATCACCGGCGGCCCCTGCTTCACGATCCGCTTGAGCGGCGGCAGAGCGTAGGAGCCCGCCGGCAGTTGAATCACATCGCCCGGCTTGGCTCGTGCAACGGCGGCCAGAAGATTGTCTTGCGTGATGCGAACGGTGTCACCGCACGCTGGCGTCGCAAGCGCGAGGACCAGAAGGCTCAACAGGAGTTGTTTCATTCGTGTTCCTCAAAGTGGCGGCTGGTGCGTGCCCCCCAGACACAACGGTACTGGACTCTATCGGCGCAGGACGCTGCGAACCACCCGCTTAGCGAATGAAGCGGCCTGGCCAATCGTCACGTTCTGGTTTTGAGCCTATATCAAGTCCGATGTCTTTCGAATCCGATCTTCCCGCCCCCCGCATCTCCGACCTCGCCCGCGTCGACGCTCGTCCCGCCGACTATCTCCAGGGCCTCAACCCCGAACAGCGGGCCGCGGTCGAGGCGGTGGATGGGCCGGTGCTGGTGCTGGCTGGTGCGGGCACCGGCAAGACCAAGGTGCTGACGACCCGTCTGGCCCACATCCTGGCCACCGGCCGGGCCAAGCCGTGGGAGCTGCTGGCCGTCACCTTCACCAACAAGGCCGCCCGCGAGATGCGCGAGCGGATCGCCCACATCATCGGCCCGTCGGCCGAAGGCCTGCGCTGGCTAGGCACGTTCCACTCGGTCGCCGCTCAGATCCTGCGCAAGCACGCCGAACTGGTGGGCCTGAAGTCCAGCTACACCATCCTCGACACCGACGATCAGGAGCGGCTGATCAAGCAGGTGCTCGAGGCCGAGAACATCGACACCAAGCGCTGGACGCCTAAGGCGCTGGCCGGCCTGATCGACCACTGGAAGAACCGCGGCTGGCGCCCGGACCAGCTGCCGCCGGCCGAGGCCCAGGCCTTCGCCAACGGCAAGGGCCAATCGCTATACCGGCTCTACCAAGAACGGATGCGCATCCTGAACGCCTGCGACTTCGGCGACCTGCTGCTGCACAACCTGACCATCTTCACCAGCCGGCCGGACGTGCTGGCCGAGTACCACGACCGCTTCCGGTACCTGCTGGTCGACGAGTACCAGGACACCAACGTCGCCCAGTACCTGTGGCTGCGGCTGCTCGCCCAGAAGAGCCAGAACCTCTGCTGCGTGGGCGACGACGACCAGTCGATCTACGGCTGGCGCGGCGCCGAGGTGGACAACATCCTGCGCTTCGAGCGCGACTTCCCGGGCGCCAAGGTGGTCCGGCTGGAGCGCAACTATCGGTCCACCAGCCACATCCTGGCCGCCGCCTCGGGCCTCATCGCCACCAACAAGGGCCGGCTGGGCAAGACCCTGTGGACCGACAGCCAGGACGGCCAGAAGGTCGTGGTCCGCGGGATTTGGGATGGCGACGCCGAGGGCCGCCTCATCGCCGACGAGATCGAGAAGGCCAAGCGCGCGGGCCGCAAGTACCGCGACATGGCCATCCTGGTCCGCGCCTCCTTCCAGATGCGGGCGTTCGAAGAGCGGTTCGTCCTGCTGCAGATCCCCTATGTGGTCATCGGCGGCCCGCGCTTCTTCGAACGGGCCGAGATCCGTGACGCGATCGCCTACCTGCGCCTGATCCAGTCGCCCGACGACGACCTGGCCTTCGAGCGGATCGTCAACACGCCCAAGCGCGGCATCGGCGACACGACGGTCCAGCGCCTGCACGTCCTGGCCGCCCAGCGACCCAAGAGCCTGCACGACGAAAGCCCGCTGTTCGACGGCCGCACCGGCGAGATCATTCCCTTGGGCGAGGCCTCCGGCGCCACCCGCTATCGCTCCCTCACCTAGGCCGCGGAGGAGATCGTCCGCACCGACGAGCTGGCGGCCCGCACG
>JAIXTR010000352.1 GCA_027483845.1 Caulobacteraceae bacterium
GAGATGTTCCCGGCGCGGATCCGCTACACCTCGATGTCGCTGCCCTACCATCTGGGGAACGGCTGGCTGGGCGGCTTCCTGCCGACGACGGCCTTCGCCATGGTCGCGGCCACGGGGAATATCTACTACGGGCTCTGGTACCCGATCGTGGTGGCGGCGTTCACGGCGGTGGTGGGCGCGCTGTTCCTGAAGGAAATGAATGGGGCCGACCTGGACGCGTGACGGCGCAGGTCGTGCGTCAGGGGAAAACGCTTTCAGTCGACACCGCCATCGCCTTGGATGCCACATCGGGGCGCCCAGCGCCCCTCTCGCCGCGGGGATGAGGAGCGGTCGATGAGCACCCTGTTGCGCGACCGCCCGGCGCGCGGATCGCTCCGGCGTCTCGTCGCCGGGTTCCGCGAACGTCGGGGGACCTATCCCTCGGCGGGGATCGCGCTGCCCCTGCCGGCGCGGACGGAGCAGTTCATCGAGTTCTATCTGGCCGAGCCCTATTCGGTGCGCGTCGACGGCGGCCCACCCGAGCGCACGCCGGAGGCGGTGGTGGTCGGGCCGCAGACCTATCGCCGGGCCGAGATCGGATTCGCGGGCGAGGTGCTGACCTTCACCATCCACTTCCGGCCGACGGGCTTTCACCGGCTGTTCGGGATGGAGATGCCCGGGCTGGTCAACATGGCGGTTCCGATCTGCGACGTCCTCGGGTCGCAGGGCGCGGCCCTGCGGGACGTGGTGATGTCGGCGCCCGATTTCGCGGCGCGGGCGGATGCGGCGGAGGCCTGGCTCTACGATCGCCTCGACGTCGCCACGGGCGGCGCGGCCGTGGATGCGGCGGCGTGGGTGATCGTTCGATCCGGCGGCGCGCCGCGCATCGCCCAGCTGGCCGAGCGGCTGGACCTGAGCGAGCGGCAGTTCAACCGCGCCTTCACCACCCGCGTTGGCATGGGGCCCAAGCTGTTCGCCCGCATCTCGCGGCTGCACCGGGTGCTGCGGGCGCACGCCGCGCATCCGACCAGCACCTTGGCCGATCTCGCCGTGACGGCGGGCTATTTCGACCAGTCGCATTTCGCCCGCGACTGCCAGCAGCTGGCCGGCGCGCCCCCATCGACGCTGTTTCGCACTGCGCCGACGCTGCCGATGCTCAGCACGTCCGATTTTTCCTATCGGCGCCCTGCCTGATCGCGGCACCTTCCCGGCTGAGGGGAGGGACACATGGATCCGGTTGAACGCTTGGCTCGCGCCTATGAGGCCGCCTGGAACGCCGCGGACATGACCGCGCTTGCGGCGCTGAACGCGCCGGAGGTGCACTGGGTCAACGTCGTCGGCATGCACTGGCAGGGCTTCGACGACGTGGCGAAGGCCCACGAGATCTTCTGCCAGTCCATGTTCAAGGACGCGCCCATCCGGTTCGAGGCGGTGGAAAGCCACGTGCCGCTGCCGGGCGGCGCCTCCGTCGCGGTGGTCCGCTGGGCGATGGCGGCCTTCCAGGCGCCGGACGGGCGCGCCTTTCCGGCCACCCGCAGCCGCATGACCCTGGTCCTGATCCCGCGTGGCGATGATCTCGCCATCGCCCACGGCGCCAACATCAACATCGACCCGATGGCCGAGCCGCACGATCCGATGCGGCGGAGCTGAGCCGAACCCAAGAGGATTGACGATGACGCTTCAGACCCTCCGCAGTCTGCGGACTATGACGCTTGCCCTGACGCTGACGGCCGCCTGCGCCCTGCCGGCGCTGGCCGCGCCGCGCTACACGATCACCGAGCTGCCGGCCACGCAGCCGGGAACCGCCAGCGCCGGTCTGCGACTGAACGAGTCCGGGGCCGTGCTGGGCCGCGATGGCGGGCGTACCGTGCTGTTCCAAGGCGGGGGCGTCGTCGATCTCAGCCCCCTCGCCGGGCCTGGCGGCAGCATCGGCGGCCTCAACGACGCAGGCCACCTGGCTGGCTCGCGGATGAACGGGACGGGGCAGACCCGGATCTTCCTGAGCACCGGCAGCGTGGATCCCATGTTCGGCACGCTGGGCGATCCCGCCGAGACCGCCACGGACCTCAACAACAACGGCGCCGTGTCGGGCACGCTGACGTTGGCGAGCGGCGCCCGGCGCGCCGCGTATTGGGATGTCACCGGGGTCTACGACATCGGCGTCCTGCCGGGCGACATGAACAGCGAGGCCGTGGCGATCAACAGCAGCGGGCAGATGGGTGGAAACAGCGGAATCCACGGCTTCGTCTGGTCTCGCGCCACCGGCATGTCCGACATCGGCGCGCTGGGCGGGCCTGGCGCCGCGACCGTGGTCCAGGACATCAACGATTCCGGCTGGCTGGTCGGCTTCTCCGAATTGACCCCCCACGGCCAGGTCAGCGGCTTCGTCTATGACGGCGCCGTCATGACGCCGATCGGAAACATCGGCCAACTCTTCCCCTCGCTGAACAGCTTCGCCCGAGCAATTAACGCGTCAGGCTCCGTCGTCGGCGAGGCGCAGCGCGACGACGGGATGTTCTCGGCCTTCCTCTATCGCGAGGGCGCCACCCTAGAACTCCAGTCCCTGATCGACCCGATGCTGGGCTGGGACCTGCGCTCGGCGCTCGACATCAACGACCGGGGCCAGATTACCGGCTTCGGGTTCGTGAACGGCCGGGAGAGCGGCTACCTGCTGACCCCCATCGAGGCGACGGGCGCGGTCCCCGAGCCGGGGACCTGGGCCCTGATGATCCTGGGCTTCGGCGTGGCGGGCGCTGGGCTCCGCCGACGCCGGGGCGCCGCCTATTCGGCGGCGACCTTGGTCAGGCCGATCTTGGGGGCGAGTTCGCCGGAGGCGTAGCGCTTGGCCATGGCCGACAGCGGAACCGGCTTGATGCTGGACGCGTGGCCGGCCGTGCCGAACTCCTCGAAGCGCTGGATGCAGACCTTGCGCATCGCTTCCTTGGCCGGCTTCAGGTAGCTGCGCGGATCGAACTCGCCCGGCTTCTCGGCGAAGACCTGGCGGATCGCGGCGGTGATGGCCATGCGGTTGTCGGTGTCGATGTTGATCTTGCGCACACCGTGCTTGATGCCGCGCTGGATCTCTTCCACCGGCACGCCCCAGGTCTGGGGCATCTCACCACCGTACTTGTTGATCAGGTCCTGGAGGTCCTGCGGCACCGACGAGCTGCCATGCATCACCAGGTGGGTGTTGGGCAGGCGGC
>JAIXTR010000607.1 GCA_027483845.1 Caulobacteraceae bacterium
CATGGCGATCCGCGCACGGGGTCCGCCGCCCGCCTCCGTCCGCAGGTAGAGCTCCAGGATCGCCAGCGGCACGAGGTAGGCGCCGAGGTTCCACACGGCGAAGAACTGGCTCATCGGCGGCAGGAGGTCGCCGGTGACGGCCTTCGCCATGCCGTAGCTCACGAACCCAAGCCGCAGGAACCAGACCCCATTGGCGACGATGAACGTGCGCATCGCCCAGCGGCGGTGCGCGGCCACATCGCGCCGCACCGCCGCCCGCCAGGCCAGCGCCCCGAAGGTGAGGATCAGGATGGCGTCCAGCGTTATTCCGATGGCAGGGATCCCCTCGCCCGTTCCGCGGACCCAGGTCATCCAGAGTCCGCCCAAGCTGGCCCCCATGGCGGTGACCATGAAGGCCCGTCCGATCCAGCGGTGGACGTGCGGGGCGCGCGCCCGGATCTGCGGGACGAGTTGCACCGTGCCGCCGAAGGTGATCACCGCCGCCATCATCACATGGCTCGCAAACGCGAGGTTCCCGATGGTGTCGCCCGGCACATAGCCCTTGATGAGCATGGTGTTCCGGCTCCAGGCGGCGAAGTCGCCGGAGAGCACCGAGGGAACGTAGAATCCCACGATGTAGGTCAGGAACAGCGCCTGGCCGATCACGGCGGCGGCGAACCAGAACCGGCCGGCGCTGGTCAGCACCGCGCTGGCGGACCTGGGACTGAGGGCAGGCGTCAAGGCAGCAGGGCTCATGCGGAGTCTCCCGTTGTGGACGTGCGAGAGGTGAAGGGGGTCAGGTCAGATCGCGTCGCGCGATCGTCGCATCCGGATGGTCAGCGCCAGCAGCAGCCCGGCCACCGCCAGCCCGCCCCAGATGTGCGGGCTGGAGAAGGCATGGATCGGATCGATGTCGGAGAAGGAACCGATGGGCTCACGGCCCTCGCCCCGGATGCTGAACGCCTCGCCGAAGCCGCCCAGCACCCGCTCGATCAGCAAGTGGATCACGTAGGTGGAGTTGAACGCCAGCCGCTCGAACAGCGCGAGCGCCAGAGGCGGCGCAAAAGCCCAGACGAAGGTCATCCGCTTGGCCCATCCCGAGATCAGAAGCAGCCAGGCATAGAGCGGGGCCAGCCACAGGGCGTTGATCAGCAGACCATAGGGCAAGACGGTCCACATCAGGCTCATGTCCACCCGCGGCCACAACCGCGCCGGATCGACGCCGTTCACCAGGACGACGATCGTGCTCACCACCAGCATGACGGTTTGGGCGCCGAAGATCGCCGCGAGCGCGGCCAGCGGCATGACCACCATCGCCACCGCCATCTTCGCCAGCACGGTCGTGGTGTCGGACACCGGCAGCGACTTCCAGAACTGGATGCTGCGGTCCTGCCGCTCGCCGTGCAGCGCGCTCAAGGCGTAGAAGATTGAGACCAGTACGCCGATCACCATCACCGCCAAGGCGGTGAAGGCATAGGGCGCCATCAGGCTGTCATTGCGCGGGACCGGGCTGGCCACGGCCCGGGCAAGCCATAGGGTCGATACCCCGAAGCCCAGCAGGCCGACCGCCGCGGCGCCCACCGGGGCCAGATAGATCGCCGGATGCTCCCAGAGCTCGCGGCGGACCGACCAGTAGAACGGCCGCACCTTGCGTTCCGCGCTCATGCCGCCTTCTCCCGGCCCGGCATGCCGCCGCCCATCTTGGCGACGAAGACGTCGGCCAGGCCCGGCGTCCGCAATTCGCCCAGCCCGGCCAGGCGGGCGCGATCCACGCCCTCGAAAATCTGCAGGCTGCGGCCGAACAGATGCCGTTCGTGGATCGGCCCCAGGCTCCGCGCCGTGGCCGCGCCCTCCGGCGTCGCCGCCAATTCCACGAACCGCGCCTCGTAGGCTTCCAGGCTCACGTCCAGCACCACCCGTCCGCGGTCGAGGAACACAACGTCGGTCAGGATGTGCTCGATCTCGTCCACCTGGTGGGTCGAGACCACGATTGTCCGGCTATGGTCGAAGTAGTCGTTGAGTAGGGTGTCGTAGAACTGCTTCCGGTAGAGGATGTCGAGGCCGAGCGTCGGTTCATCCAGCACCAGAAGCTTGGCGTCCACGGCCATCACCAGGGCTAGGTGAAGCTGGGCGGTCATGCCCTTCGACAGCTCCCGCACGCGACTTCCGGCCTTGATGTCCGTCCGGGCCAGAAAGCCCTCGGCCTTCGGTCGGTCGAAGCCCGGGTGGACCCCCTCCATGTAGTCCAGCGCCTGGCGAACCCGCATCCAGCGCGGCATGACCGCGACGTCGGCGATGAAGCAGACATCCGCCATCAGATCCTGGCGCGCTGTCCACGGATCGCGGCCCAGCACGGTCAGATCGCCCTCATGCGGGATCAGGCCCAGGATCGCTTGCAGCGCCGTGCTCTTCCCGGCGCCGTTAGGTCCGATCAGGCCGACGATCCGGCCCAGCTCGACCCGAAGGTCGACGCCATCCAGGGCGAGGGTCTGGCCGTAGCGCTTGCGCAGGCCGCGGGCGTCTATGCAGGGCATGCGCTCAATCCTTCCCGTTCGACGGTTGCCCCAAGAGCGCGTCCGCTAGTCCCAGCCGCTCGATGGTGGCTCGGATCTCGGGCCACTGCTCGGTGAGGAACCGGTCCCGTTCGGCCTGCAGCAGCCGGTCCCGCGCGCCCTCGCGGACGAACATCCCCAGGCCACGTCGCTTCTCGATCAGGTCCTCGTCCGTGAGCTGCTGGTAGGCCTTCAGCACCGTCAGCGGATTGACCCGAGACTCGGCCGCGACCGCCCGCACCGAGGGCGCGGGATCGCCTTCCTTGAGCAGGCCGTCGAGGATCATCGCGACCACCCGGTCGCGGATCTGGCGGTAGATCGGCTGGCTGTCGTTCCACTCTGGATCCATCGTCCGTTCCGGATAGCCGCCGCGGGCCGCGGTGGCGACCGCCAGACTCAAGGGAGCTCAAGCGGTGTGGTGTTATACATAGCTATAACACCAGTTTTACGGCAAGTCTTTTCGTCGCCGGACCGCCACGCCCATCCCGGCCAAGGCCAAGCTGCGCCCGAAAATGGCCCCTTTCGGCTTCGACACATTGCCGTGTTCAAGGCTTGACGCCGGTTGGGGGGACCAACGGAACGGAGAGACCCGAATGATCCACTCGATGTCGAAAGCGATGGTTGCGGGGGCAGCCTTGCTCGGCGTGACCAGCCTGGGAGGCTGCGCCACCAAGAGCTTCGTCAGGGAAGAGGTCGCCGTCGTCGGCGCCCGCGCCGACGCGGTCAACAGCCGCGTCGACACCGTCGAGACCCGTGTGGTCGCCGTTGAGGGGACGGCCAAGGACGCTCTCGACCGCGCCACCGCGGCGGGCAAGCTGGCCGAGGGCAAGTTCCTCTATTCGGAGGTCTTATCCGATGACAGCCTGAAGTTCGGCGTCTCCAAGGCCGCCCTCTCGCCCGAGACCCAGGCGCGCCTCGACGCCTTCGCCGAGAAGCTGAAGACCGACAACCGCAACGTCTATGTCGAGGTCCAGGGCCACACCGACGCCACGGGGTCGAAGGACGCCAACTACCGGCTGGGCCAGGAGCGGGCCGAGACCGTGCGCCGTTATCTGAACCAGCATGGCGTGCCGCTGAACCGGATCAGCACCATCTCCTACGGCGCCGAATCGCCCGCCGCGCCCAACACCAACCGCGCCGGTCGTCAGGCGAACCGCCGCGTCGTCCTGATCGTCCTCAGCTAGCTGATCCACGGCTCCCGTGACGCAGGCCCCTCGCCCGCGGGCGACCCGGACTCGCCTGCTCACGGCGGCTGTCAGCGCCGTCTGTCACCTGGCGGTTCTGCTGGCCTTCGTCGGCGCGCCTGCGGACGCGCCGCCCCGCATCGATCCGCCGGCCGTTCAGGTGCGGCTGGTCGAGCTCCGGCCCGAGCCTCCGGCGCCGCCCGCGCCGAAGCCCGGGCCGGAGCGCTCGGCGCCGGCCGCCGATCCGCCAAAGTCCGCGCCCGAGCCCCCGCGCAAGATCGCCGCTCGAAGGCCCGCCGCCCCGCCTGATGCGCCCAGCCTGCCGGTGGATGCGGGTCCGCAAAGGCCATCCGACGCCGATGTCAGCGACGCCGAGCTGGCGTCCGCCGCCGGTGTGGGCGTCGGCCGCGGGTCCGGCGGCGGCGGGACGTGCGACATGCTTGCGTGGCTGCAGCGCAAGCTCCGCGACGACCGCCGGGTCCAGGCCGCCATGGCCGCCGTACACGACGGCCGCGCCATCCGCGTCTGGAACGGCGACTGGGTCCGTCACCCCGGCCAGGAAGGCAATGGCCTCGCCGCCGTCCGGGAGGCGATCATGTGGGAGGTGGCGTTCGCCCCGGAAGCCTGCCGTCGCCAGCGGGTCCAGGGCCTCGTCCAGGTCTCCCTGAACGACGCCCCCGGCTCTGCGCGCGTGGTCATGGGATCGGCCGACTGGCGTTGGTCCGACGTCGTGACGCGGTCCCGCCGATGAAAGCGGGGGCGCCCCTGCGTTACGCCCCCTACCGCTGACTCAAACGGCGCCCTAACGTCCCACGCAACAGACAAGACCTCCGCGCCGCCGCGTCGAGAGGGTCGAGGGGAGCCGCCGGACATGCCGCCAGCCAACACGCCCACGGGCGGGTCGCCGAACTTTTCGCCGGCCTACCGCAACACGGTTCTGTGGCTGCTGGTCGCCGCCTACACCTTCAACTTCATCGACCGGACGATCATTTCGACCATAGGGCAGGCGATCAAGATCGACCTGGAGCTGTCGGATCAGCAATTGGGCTGGCTTGGCGGCCTGTCCTTCGCCCTGCTCTACACAGCTCTCGGCATACCGATCGCCCGGCTGGCCGAGCGAAAGAGCCGCGTCAACATCATCGCCATCTCGATCGTCATCTGGTCGGCCTTCACCGCGCTATGCGGCACGGCCACCAGCTACCTTCAGCTCCTGCTCTTCCGGGTGGGCGTGGGCGTGGGTGAGGCCGGCCTTTCTCCGCCGGCGCACAGCCTGATCAGCGACTATTTCGAGCCGAAGAAGCGCGCCTCGGCCCTGTCGATCTATGCCTTCGGTATTCCGCTGGGCACGATGTTCGGCGCCATGGCCGGCGGCTGGATCGCCGAGAACGTCTCCTGGCAGGCCGCCTTCATGCTGGTGGGCCTGCCCGGCGTCCTTGTGGCCATCGCCATCAAGGTCTTCGTCAAGGAACCGCCGCGCGGTTGGTCCGACCGCCAGGACGCCCTGGCGGCCGAAGCGCCCGCCGACCTGGGCCGCGAGGCTTCCGAGGCCGGCGCCCCCAGCGAGGGTCCGCCCCGCGCGCTGGATCCGCCCCCTTCGATCATGTCAGTGGCCAAGCGCCTGTTCGGCTCCTGGGGCATGTTCCACATGGCCGCCGGCATTACCATCGCCAGCTTCGCCGGCTATGGCGTCGGTCAGTACGCCCCGCCTTACTTCATCCGCGAGTTCGGCCTGGGCCTGGGCCAGGTGGGCCTGATGATCGGTCTGGTCGCCGGCCTCTCCAATGGCGCCGGCACCCTGCTGGGCGGCTTCCTCACCGACTGGGCCTCAAAGCGCAGTGCGCGCTGGTACGCCCTCGTGCCCGCGATCGGCCTGATCCTGGCGACGCCGATCTACATCCTGGCCTACACCCGCGACAGCTGGCAGCTGGCCATCGGCATCCTGCTGATCCCCGGCATCCTGCACTACACCTACCTCGGCCCGACGTTCGGGGTGGTGCAGAACGCCATGGACGTGCGCATGCGCGCCACCGCCGTCGCCCTGCTGTTCTTCGTGCTGAACCTCATCGCCCTGGGCTTTGGACCGCCCTTCACCGGCTGGTGCATCGACCAGTTCGCCCGCGCCGCCTTCACGGCCAAGGGGATGGCCGGCGACTTCATCACCGTCTGCAAAGGCGGGGTCGCGCCCGCCGGATCCTCGGCCGAGTTGATGGCGGCCTGCAAGGCGTCCATGGCCG
Source organism: Caulobacteraceae bacterium (assembly GCA_027483845.1). Taxonomy (GTDB): domain Bacteria; phylum Pseudomonadota; class Alphaproteobacteria; order Caulobacterales; family Caulobacteraceae; genus Phenylobacterium. The sequence goes on from JAIXTR010000607.1 coordinate 5,950, forward strand.
AGGGCACGCGCACGGGGATCGTCTCCAACCTGCTGATCTACGCCTGGGCCGGCGTTCACTACCTGCTGGCGGCGATCACCCTGCCCAAGGACATGGCCACGGCGCGCGCGGCGGCGGACGCCGGTGACGCGGCGGCCGCGGCCGCCGCGGCGCGCTGAGATCACGCCAGACGTGGCGGCGCCTTGGCTTCGGCGAACCCGAGGCGCCGCCACAACCTCTCCGATAATTAG
>JAIXTR010000508.1 GCA_027483845.1 Caulobacteraceae bacterium
GCCGAAGGTGTCCGTCAGCGACGGGAAGACGAAGACGTCGGCGCAGGCGTAGTGCGCGGCAAGCTCGTCGCCGGACTTGGAGCCCTTGAAGACGACGTCCGGGTATTTCTCCTTCAGCTCCTCGAGCTGTGGTCCAGGGCCGACGACCACCTTGGTTCCGGGAAGGTCGAGCGCGACGAACGCCTCGATGTTCTTCTCCACCGCCACCCGGCCCACGTAGAGAAAGATCGGCTTCGGCAAGTCGGCGAACAGGTCCGGCTCGCCCTCGCGGCGCGGATGGAAGTGCTCAGTGTCGACCCCTCGCGACCAGGCCGAGATATTGCGGAAGCCGTGGTTCGACAGCTCCTCGCGCATGGTGGGCGTCGCCACCATCAGTCGGCCCGACGGCTTGTGGAACCACTTCATGTAGGCGTAGCCGGCGGCCAGCGGCAGCGGCAGGCGGGCCGACACATATTCCGGGAAACGGGTGTGGTAGCTGGTCGTGAAGGGCAGTTTCCACTCGACGCAGATCCGGCGCGCCGCGAGCCCGATCGGACCCTCGGTGGCGATGTGGATCGCCTCGGGCTCGAAGTCCTTGAACAGCTCCTGCACGGGCTCATAGACGCCGATGGCGACCTTGATCTCGGCGTAGGTGGGCAGGGGGAAGGTCTTGAACTGGCCGGGGTGGATCACCTCGACCACATGGCCCATCGCCTGCAGTTCTTGGACGACGCGGGTCAGGGTCCGGACCACGCCGTTCACCTGCGGCTCCCAGGCGTCGGTCGCGACGAGGATCCGCATCGGCCGCATGGCGTCGCGGGGGGCGGTGATCCCTTCGCGGATCCGCCGGTCCGTCCGCTGGGTCTTGGGACGGTCGGGCTGCTGTCGGAACGCCTCGCTCTGCAGCCAGGCCCAGAACGCGCCGAGCAGCGCTTCCTTGGTGGGGAAGTGCCGGTAGACCGTCCGCTCGCCCACACCGGCGTCGCGAGCGATCTCGGCGAAGTTGAGGTCTTCGAGCGAGCTTTTTTCGAGCTGGTCGCCTACGGCCCGCAGGATCTGCTCGCGGGTCTCCTCGCGCTGGCGATCGCGGAGGTTCGGCAAGGGCGCTTTCATGGCAGGCGCACTGTCATGAGTTCGTTCTCGAAGTCAACGAATGACGCCGTTATCCGGCTAAGGTGCAATGTCGACGACCCGGCGCCCAATCGGCGAACATCGCGCGGCCAATCCGCGCTACGGCCACGTATGATCTGGCCTGCGCGCCCCTCATCTTGCTAGGGGGGAGCCGACGAGAGCAGGCCCCGCACAGGTCGCCGAACATTGGGTCCGATGGACGCCACGATATATCCTGCGAAGGCGACCCCCAAGTCGCAACGGACGCGCGCCCGGATTCTGGATGCGGCCATGCGGCTGTTCGCGGAGATCGGCTATCACGCCGCGACCAACGCGGTGATCGCCGACGCGGCGACGCTGACCCGCGGGGCCATGCTGTACCACTTCGCCAGCCGTGAGGAGTTGGTGGAGGCGGCGGTGGCCCACATCGAACTGCATCGCGCACGCCTCTTCGAGCAGGCCGCCTCGACGCCGCCGGCGCCCGGGGTCGACGCCTCGGAGCATGCGATCGACGTCTACTGGGCCCTGCTGCACGAAGTTCCCTTCGTGGCGTTCGCCGAGTTGGAAGCCGCCGCGCGGACCGACGCCATGTTGGCCGAGCGGCTGGCCGCCGCCCGCAGCGCCTTCGACCATGCCCAAGTGGGCGGGGATCGGTTCGGCGCCATGGTGCAGGCCGGCGCCGACCCTCGGTTCCAGACCAGCCGCGACCTGGGCCGCTTCCTGCTTGAGGGCATGGCCAAGGGCTCTATGACCTACGACGACGTCGCCCGCCGCGAGCGCCTGATGACCGTGATCAAGCGCGCGGTGCGGATGCTCAATCGCAAGGGCGACCTGCAGGATCTCTGGACCGACTAACCGGCCAGCACATCCTTCGGGTCCGCGACGTTCTTCAGCGGCTGGCCTTGCAGGTAGAGCGCCAGGTTCTCGAGAAACAGCGCGTCGTTGCGCAGGGCGTTGCCCGAGCTCATGCCCGCGGCGTGCGGTGTCATGGTGACCTGCGGATGGTCCCAGAACGGGCCATCGGCCGGCTGCGGCTCGGCCTCGAAAACGTCCAGCACGGCATGTGACGGCGCACCGGCGGCCAGGGCGGCCAGCAGGGCCGGCTCGTCCACCAGCGCGCCGCGTCCGACATTCACCAGCACCGACCCGGGCGTCATCCGGCCGAAAGCATCTGCATTGGCGATGTGTCGGGTCTCAGGCGTCGCGGGCGCGCACAGGACCACCACATCGGCCTCGGCGATGACGTCAAGAAACTGCGAGGGCGTCACCATTCGGTCCGCGGCGGGGTCCGCGCCGCCGCTGCGCCGCACGCCGGTGACATGGGCGCCGAACGCCTTGGCCCGCACGGCGATGGCTTGCCCGATTGCGCCGAAGCCCAGGATGACCCAGCGCGAGCCGTCCAGCTCGCGGAAGCCCCGGCGCGTCCACTCGTGCGCGGCCTGGTCCGCCCGTCGCGCCGGCCCGCCCTGGTACACGTCGAGGAC
>JAIXTR010000221.1 GCA_027483845.1 Caulobacteraceae bacterium
CGGCGTTCTTTGAGCATGAGTGGTCTCCATGCGCGGCGTGGATCACGGCGCGCCAACGATTGTTTCAGGACACGGTTTCGTGGCCGTTCAGGCTTTTAGTAAATTCGCGGCCAGATCGTTCAGGTAGTGGAGCCCGGCCAGCATCCCGCCAAAAGCGAGGACAGTGACGAGGGCGATGCCGACGATCGCGCCGAGTCTGAGCGCGGGACTCAGCTCATTTCGGCGGCTCCAGCTTCCGGCTCGCCCTTGAAGTTCTCGTCCAGGAGAACCCAGGTCAGGCACAGGATTTCGCGCAGAACCATCTCTGGCGGCTTGAACGGCGCCAGCTTCCGGGTCGCCGAAACCAGGTGCCGCGCCATATCCGCTTGCGTGGCCGTCGCCGAGAGATCGACGAGCTGCCGCTCGAGTTGCGTCCAGGAGAAGCCGGGAAGTGCTTCCTCCCGTCTCGCCAGGGCCGGCCATCGCGCTTCGAAGTCGTCGATCTCCCGGCGAAGGCGTAGCGCCCTCCCAATCACCGCTCGGTTCTCGAAGTTCGGTTGCTGACCCATCGGACGCCCCATCTGCTGCCGGCTCATCCGGCCAGTTGGGAGCGGGTGTGTCTGTCCTGATCGTGTCGTGTCCTGACGCAATCAGGACAGGATTTCCGTCGACGGCGCGCAACAGCTTCGCCGCCTTGAAGCGGTCGTCCACGCCCAGCTTGCGGCGCGCGCGATCGCAGTAGGTGTCCACGGACGTCTTCGACATTCCGAGTTCACGGGCGATCTGCTTGGAGCTCAGGTGTTGATCCACGAGGCGCAGGCAATCGCGCTCTCGCTGCGTCAAAAGCTCCACAGGGTTCATGACGCCCCCCAAAGCGCACTAGCGACCACTAGCTCTAGTAAACGACGGCTTTCGCCTCGCGTCTACTTTACCGAGAGGAAAAGGCTGTTGCCCGCCCTTTTGTTGCACCCGGGAGCGCGCGCTTGACCGACCGTTAAGCCGTTCACCTTAAGCGTCGCCGTAATGCGTAGACCTTCTCGCCCCCTATCCGAGCGCCGTCCGAGCCGCGCCCAGATCAGCGCCGAGCAGCTCGCGTCCCTGAGCCACGAGTTCCGGACGCCGCTGAACGGCGTGCTCGGCATGGCCCGCCTGTTGGAGGGCACGAAGCTCACCGCCGAGCAGAAGTCCTATGTCTCGGCGCTGCATGACAGCGGTCAGCATCTGCTCACCCTGGTCAACGACGTCCTCGACTACGCCAAGCTGGGCGCAGGGCGGGTCGAACTGCATCCCGCGCCGACCGAGGTCGAGGGCCTGCTACGCGGCGTCGCCGAACTTCTGTCGCCCCGCGCGCGTGAGAAAGGCCTTGAGATCGCCTGGGCGTCGCCGGCCACGCCGACGACCATCCAGGCCGATGAAGGCCGACTGAGGCAAATTCTGCTGAATTTCGCGGGCAACGCCGTCAAGTTCACCGAGACCGGCGGCGTGCTGATCGCAGCTACGACGCCCCAACCCGGACGGCTTCGCCTGCGGGTCGAGGACACTGGCCCCGGCGTCTCGCAGGACGACCGCGAGCGAATCTTCGAGGAGTTCGCCCAGGCCGAAGCCTCGCATGCCGACCTCGGCGGCACCGGCCTTGGGCTGGCGATCGCGCGCCGCCTGGCCCGCGCCATGGGTGGCGACGTCGGCGTCGACACCGCCCCGGGCGGCGGGGCCTGCTTCTGGTTCGAGGCGGATTTCCCGATCGTCCCCACGGCGCTTCCGGATCGCCCTCTGGAGGGCCGCATCATCGGCGTCGCCTCGCCGAGCGCGATCGTCCGCGAAGCCGCGCGTCTGCAGATCGAGGCTTGCGGCGGACAGGTCGTGGCGACGCCCGGCCTGCCCGAGGCCATCGCCCGCACGAAGCCGGGCGACGTCATCCTGGTGGACGCCACGCTCGCGGCCGCCAACGGGGCCTTGCGGCCGCCCTTGCAACGCCATGCCATCGTCCTGCTGGCGCCGGACGAGCGGGACCGGATCCCCCGCTATCGCCGCGCCGGTTTCGCCGGCTACCTCATGAAGCCGCTGCGCCGCGCCTCGCTGGCCGAACGGGTGCTGATCGCCGCGGGCGCCGCGGCCGATCCCAGCCATCCCGTCCAGGTCGACGAGCGGGCGACCAACGCCGCCGCGCCCGGCGCGCGGATCCTTCTCGTCGAGGACAACCCGATCAACGCCTTGCTGGCCCGCGCCCTGCTCACGCGGGAAGGCTGCGAGGTCGAGCACGCGGTCGGCGGCGCGGAAGCTCTGGCCGCCGTCGAGGTCGAGACCTACGACCTCATCCTGATGGACATGCGGATGCCGGGGCTCAACGGCGAAGAGACAGCCCGGCGGATGCGGGAAAACGGCGTGAAGACCCCCATCGTCGCCCTGACCGCCAATGCGTTCGAAGATGATCGCCACGCCTGCCTCGCCGCCGGCATGGATGATTTCCTGGTCAAGCCGCTGTCCCCCGATGCGCTCCGCGGCGCGCTGACCCGTTGGACGGGCCCCGCCTTTACGAAGCCCGCGGCGCGCGCCAAGTTCGCCTGAGTGCGGCCCCGGGGGGCCTGCCTCCCCGGAGACTCCATGAGCGCTGAAGCGGAACCGAAGCGAAGCGCGCTTTCGGCCCTCGCCGTCTTCGTCGAACGCCGCGCCCTGGTGATGCTGGCGCTGGGGTTCGCATCCGGCCTGCCGAACCTACTGATCTTCGACACCCTGTCGCTGTGGCTGCGCGAGGCGGGTCTGTCGCTGAAGGTCATCTCGATCTTCGCCCTGGCGACACTCAGCTATTCGCTGAAGTTCCTCTGGGCGCCGCTGATCGATCGCACCACCGTGCCGGGCCTGACCAGGCTGCTCGGCCACCGGCGCAGCTGGATGATCGTGCTGCAGATCCTGTTGATGATCGGGCTGTGGCTGATCTCCGGCGTGGACCCGGCCCGGAATCTGGCCCTGATGGCCGCCTTCGCCGCCTTCGTGGCCTTCGTGTCGGCGACCCAGGACATCGTCATCGACGCCTGGCGGATCGAGGCCGCGGAGGTCTCGAAACAGGGCGCCATGGCCGCCGCCTACCAGTGGGGCTACCGGATCGCGATGATCGTGGCCGGCGCGGCGCCGCTGCTGCTGGCCGAGGCCTATGGCTGGAGCCTGTCCTACGCCGTGATGGCTGGGCTGATGCTATTGGGCGTGGCCGGCGTGCTGGGCGCGCCACGTGAAGAGGCCCATGTCATCCGGCCGATCCACGCCGAGGGCGTGCCCAGCCGACCTGCGCTGGAACTGCCGGAGTGGATCGCGCGCCTCGCCATCTTCGCGCTGGGCGCCCTGCTGCTCGGGACCGGCCTCGCCGCCGACGCATCGCTGATGGCGGCGGGCCTGAACGCCGTGGGTCTGCCAGACGCCGGCGTCGCCCTCACCGACGCCTGGGCCCTGAAGCCCCAGGGGGTCTACTTCCAGCTCGCCGCGGTGGCAGCCGGCCTGCTGGTGATCGTCCTGGCCGTCTGCCCAATCCCCGGCCTGAAGACCCGGCCTGGCGTCTATCTGTTCGCCGCCCTGGGCGAGCCGCTGGCCGACTTTCTGCGGCGCTACAAGGGCGTCGCCGCCCTGATCCTGGCGCTGATCTGCCTCTACCGGCTGTCGGACTTCGTGCTGAACATCATGAACCCGTTCTACGCCGACCTGGGCTTCAGCAAGGTCGAGATCGCCGAGGCGCGAAAGGTGTTCGGGGTCGTCATGACCGTGATCGGCGTCGGCCTGGGCGGGTTCTCCGTCGCGCGCCTGGGGATGATGCGCGCGTTGGTGATCGGCGCCTTCGCGGGGCCGTTGAGCAATCTGGCCTTCGCCTGGCTGGCGACCCAGGGGCCGCAGCTTTGGGCCCTGTTCGTCGCCATCGGCATCGACAACGTCGCGGGCGGCATCGCCGGGACCTGCCTGATCGCCTACATGTCGAGCCTCACGTCGGCCGGCTTCACCGCCACGCAGTACGCCCTGTTCTCGTCGCTCTACGCCCTGCCCGGCAAGCTGATCGCCTCGCAGTCGGGCCGGATCGTGGAATCGTCGGCGGCGGCCGCCGACGCCGGCGGGCCGATGGCCGGTCTGAAGGCGCTATTCGTCCGCCTGCCGCCCGAGGCCTACGCCGGGGCGATGGAGAAGTCCCAGGTTACGCCGCCCGCCCTGGGCGCCGGCTATCTGGTCTTCTTCCTCTACTCGGCGGCGATCGGCGTGGCGGCGGTGATCCTGGCCTTCATCGTGGCGCGTCGGTCACCCGTGCCCCGCGACTAGTCCAGGCAGACGACCTGGGCGACCTGCAGCTCCCGGCGCAGGTCGTCGGCGACGTAGAAGTAGTTCTGCGGGGTGATCGGCTCGCCCGCCGCCGTTGAGTCCGCCCGACGATTGCTGGCCGCCAGGGTCGCCCGCACGATCTCCGGCGCAGTGGTGTAGATCCGGCCCCGACGCGGTGACTCGGCGATGGTCACCCCCAGCACCCGGCCCTGGGCGTCCAAGGCCGGCGCGCCAGACAGGCCGCCCAGCGTCCCCTCCAGGCCCTCGGTTCGCCCGGTCTCAGCCCAAACCAGCACAGGCTCCGTCCGCGCGCCGTTGCCGCGCACCACCAGGTTTTCGCGCCCCAGCAGCCGTGAACTGGCCTCGCCGGGCTCGCCCTGGGGGAAGCCGGGGTGGAATGCGCGCTGGCCCCGCCGCAGGGGCTCATTCAGGGCGAGGGGTATTGGCGCGGCGCCGCCCTCCGTGAACAGCAGGGCTGCTTCGCCGCGCGGATCGACCCGGACATTGACCGCAACGCCCGTTCCCGGACCGACGACGATCGCAGCCCGCCGACAGCCGTCCACCACGTGGCGCGCGGTCAGCCACACGCCCGAGCGGGCGATCGAGAACGCGGTTCCCGCCGCGGGCCCGCCCTTGGCCGGCACATCCACCACCACCGACGGATCGAATGGCGACGCGGGTCCGAGGGCCTCGCCCAGCGGGTCGGCCCCCTTGGGCGGCGGCGGCGGCGCGTCGGTGCGCTCGTCCCGGCCCAGGGCGGCGAACAGCACCACCACCACGATCGCGGCGTAGACCACCCAGTCCGGCAGCCGCGGAAACTTCATCCTAGCTACGGGCGGCCGCGATGATCAGGGCCGTGGCGATCTTGGCGCCGACCAGCAGGGCGGCGGCCGACATCTCGCCGTCCTGGATCCGCCGGGGCAGGCCCCGCAGCATCATGTCCACCAGCCGGAAGATCAGCAGCTGGACCACGACCGTGACCGCTCCCCACAGACCGATCTCGATGACGTTGGTGGACGCCTTGAGCGACGCCGACAAAGGGATGGCCAGGCCCAGCAGCACGCCGCCCAGCGAGACCGCTGCGGCCGTGTTGCCCTCGCGGATCAGGGTGATCTCCTTGTGCGGCGTCAGCAGCACATAGAGCGCCGCCGCCGCGAACAGGATGATGACCGTGACGCCCGCGTGGGCGAGGAACACCGGGAAACCGGCGGCGAAGGCCTGGATCTCAGGCGATGGTGTCGGCATGGACGCGTCCCCGAAACGATGGAGGCAGCGTTAGCACGGCCGCGCTTCTATTCCGAAGCCTCGACCTCGGCCTTCCGGCGAACGCTGGCCCGCTGCTTCTCGCTCTCGCTCTTGAGCTGGCCGCAAGCGGCGAGGATATCGCGACCGCGGGGCGTGCGGATCGGCGAGGCGTAACCGCCGCGGTTCAGGATCGCCGCGAACGCCTCGATCGTCGACCAGGAGGAGCACTCGTAGTCGGTCCCCGGCCAGGGGTTGAACGGGATCAGGTTGATCTTGGCCGGGATGCCCTTCAGCAGCTGGACCAGGGCCTTGGCCTCGGCCGGGCTGTCGTTGACCCCCTTCAGCATGACGTATTCGAACGTCACGCGATTGGCGTTGGAGAGCCCGGGATAGGCGCGGATCCCGGCCATTAGCTCGGCCAGCGGGTACTTCTTGTTCAGCGGGACCAGCTTCTCGCGCAGGGCGTCGTTCGTGGCGTGCAAGGAAATCGCCAGGCCCGACCGCGTCTTTTCGCCCAGCGGCTGAAGCTGCGGCACGACGCCGGACGTCGAGACCGTGATCCGGCGCCGCGAGATCGCGATGCCCTCGTTGTCGGCGATGATGTCGATAGCCTGGGCGACGTTGTCCAGATTGTAGAGCGGCTCGCCCATGCCCATGAACACGATGTTGGTGAGCTTGCGGTCCTCCTTCGGCGAGGGCCACTCTCCGAGGTCGTCGCGGGCCACCTGAACCTGGGCGACGATCTCGGCCGCCGTCAGGTTGCGCACCAGCGCCTGTGTGCCGGTATGGCAGAAGGTGCAGTTGAGCGTGCAGCCCACCTGTGAGCTGACGCAGAGCGCGCCCGCCCGCCCCACGTCAGGGATGTAGACCGTCTCGACCTCGATCCCCGGACCCATGCGGATCAGGTACTTCCGCGTCCCATCCTTGGAGACCTGCCGTTCGACGATGTGCGGCCGCGCCAGGCTGAACGTCGACGCCAGGGCCGCGCGGGTCTCCTTGGCCACGTCCGTCATCTGCGCGAAGTCGGTGACGCCGTAGTGGTGGATCCAGCGCCAGATCTGGCTGGCGCGCATCTTGGCCTTGGCCTCGGGGGCGATACCGGCGTCCACCAGCGCGGCCGCCAGCTCTGTCCGGCTGAGGCCGGTGAGGTTCGGCGGCGCAAGCGGCTTGGCGGCCGCACGGCTGAGATCGAGGGTCACGCCCAAGGTGCTTCAATCCTTCTGGAGAGGGGCGAATATAGGCGAGACGGCGCGTTCGGCCAAATTCGCCCATCGCCGCAGGCTTCAAACATCCGTTCGACTTGGTTAGGGTCGCGCCCGAACGTCAAAAGACACCCGGGAGAGACATCCATGAAAGCGCTTCTCAGCAAGGCCGTCGGCGGTCCTGAAACCCTGGTGCTGGAGGATGTCGCCTCGCCCGTCGCCGGACCGGGACAGGCGGTGGTGTCGGTGAAGGCCATCGGCGTCAATTTTCCCGACGTGCTGATCATCGAGGACAAGTACCAGTTCAAGCCCGAGCGCCCCTTCTCGCCGGGCGGCGAGATCAGCGGGATCGTGAAGTCGGTCGGTGAGGGCGTGACCCACGTAAAGCCGGGCGATCGGGTGCTGGGCAACACGGGCTGGGGCGGCATGGCCGAGGAGCTGGCGCTGGACGCCGCCCGCCTGGTGAAGATCCCTGACGCCATGTCCTTCGAGGACGCCGCCGCCTTCATCATGACCTATGGCACCAGCTGGCATGCGCTGAAGGACCGGGCGCAGCTGAAGGCCGGCCAGTCGATGCTGGTGCTGGGCGCCGCGGGCGGCGTGGGCCTCGCGGCCGTCGAGCTGGGCAAGGCGATCGGCGCCAATGTCATCGCCGCCGCCTCCAGCCAGGAAAAGGTCGATCTCTGCCTCAGCCGCGGGGCGACCTCGGGCGTCGTCTATCCGAAGGGTCCGTTCGACCGCGAAAGCCAGAAGGCGCTGGGCGCCCTGTTCAAGGACGCCACCGGGCCGAACGGCGCGGACGTGATCTACGACGCCATCGGCGACGCCTATGCCGAGCCCGCCCTGCGGTCCATCGCCTGGGAGGGCAAGTACCTGGTGGTCGGTTTCGCCGCCGGCGAAATCCCGAAGATCCCGCTGAACCTGGCCCTGCTGAAGGGCTGCGAGATCGTCGGCGTGTTCTGGGGCGCCTGGGTCGGCAAGAACCCCAAGCGCCACCAGGAGAGCGTGGCCGAACTGCTGCAGATGTACGCCGACGGCAAGATCAAGCCGCACGTGTCGGAGACCTTCCCGCTCGCCGAGGCGGCCAAGGCCATCGAACACCTCGCCAGCCGCAAGGCCATGGGCAAGGTGGTCGTGACGGTCTGACGGCTATTGCGGGGGCGGTCCGCCGCCCCCGAAGTCGAAGCCAGGGTCGCGCGCCTTGCCGCCGCCCAGGGTCCAGACAATGCCGATCTGCACGCCGCGGGTATCGACCGTCTGGCGGATTCGCCGTTGCAGGCGCGGCGTGTTCACCACCTCGTCCAGGCTGAAGGTGTCCAGCACATCCTGGAAGGTGACCAGGCCCGAGACCCGGTCGTTGAACTTGTGGCGATAACCAATGTTCAGCATGCCCCCGGCCTGCACATAGCCCTGGCTCGTGAGCCGCTTGGGGTTGGCGAAGCCGCTGACCTGGATCAGGTCGTCAGGCGTCACCTGCCAGCTGAGGCTGGCGCGGCCTGAGGCGGTCACCGTCGAGCGCCGGCCGCTCAGGCCTTGGGCCGAGCCGTCCAGCTCGCTCCAGAAGAGGTTGCCGCTGACGTTGTAGGTCAAGGTCGGGGACAGTCGGCCGTTGGCCACCAGTTCCAAGCCGCCCGCCCGCGTCTGGGCCACGTTCTCGCGGGTGACCAGAAACACGCCTCCGCCGATGTCCCGGGTGACGTCGGACAGCACCTTGTCGTTCTCGCGGTAGTAGAGGGTCGCCAGGTAGTTGGTCGGGCTCTTTCGATATTGCCAACCCAGCTCGTAGGACCGCGTCTGCTGCGGTTTCAGCGTCGGGTTCCCCGCCCGATAGGTAACGGGGTCGATGAGGAACGGGAACGGGTTGTAGGCGTCCACGTCCGGTCTCTGCACCCGCTGGCTGTAGCTGGCGGTGAAGGTCTGGGTATCACTCGCCTTCCAGGACAGGTGCAGGCTGGGATAGGCGCGGGCGTCGTCGTTGTCGTCCCGGCGGCCCAGCGTGACCTGGGTCAGGTCGATGCGGGCGTCCTCCAGGCGCAGGCCGGCCAGCACCGTCACCGCGCCGATGGGGCGCTCATAGGTGACATAGGCCTGGCTCAGCACCTGCTCGAACTTGAACCGGCTGGTGAGACCGGGATCTGGGATCACCGCCGGCGAGGTCGGGCCGCGGAAGCCCCGGTTGTCCTGGCTGTTGTCGTCGTGCTGAACCTCGAACCCGACCTTCAGCTTCGAGCCGTCCGTGAAGGGCCGGACGTAGTCCCCTTTCAGCTGGACCTGCTGGTAGTCGTTGTAGGTGAACTGGTCGTCGAAGGCCTCTGGCGAGAGCGGAAGCCGGCTAAAGGTCGCGCCGGTCCGGCGCCGGTCGTAGTCGGTGGTCTCGTAGCTCAGGCTCAGCGACGCCTCATGCCCCTCGCCGCCCAGCTTGCGCCGTAGGCCGGTGGTGAGTTCGCGGTTCGACCGGCTCTGGCGGACAGCAGTGTCGCGGTCATATGCCTGCAGCAGCGCGCCTGACGCGTCCTGCCGGCGCGTGCCGTTCAGGATGTCGATATCGAAGTTGAACCGCTGCAGCCGCAGTTCGGCGTTCAGTCGCGTGTCGGCGTCCAGGTCGTAGTCCGCGCTGACCCGGCCGCCCAGCAGGTCCACCACCGCGTGATTGATCCCCGCAATGTCGACGCGCGTCTCCGCGCCGGTCGCCAGATCGACCTGAGTGCGCGCGTCCCGGCTCGTCTGCTTCTGGGGGTCGTGGCGCACGAAGGCGTCGGCCGAGACGCTCAGCCTCTGGCCGGTGTAGCCTGCGGTGGCAGTGGCGAAGACTCGCTCGCTCGTCCCCGCTGTGAGTCGCGCCGACCCTGTCGCGCCCGCGCCTTTCGCCGTCTTGGTGATCAGGTTGATCACGCCCGCCGTCCCGTCCGCCCGGAACTCGGCGGAGGGATTGGTGATCACCTCGACGCGGGCGATCCGATCGGCGGGCAAGGCCTGCAGGGCCTGGCCTTGTCCCTCGCCGCGAAACTGGCTGGAGGGCTTGCCGTCGACCAGGATGGTGACGTTCGGATCGCCGCGGAGGCTGACGTTCCCGTTCACATCGACCTCGACGGACGGGACGTTGCGCAGCGCATCGCCGATGGACCCGCTCTGGGCCTGGAGATCGTTGGCGACGCTGTAGCTTCGGCGGTCGATGGAGGGCTGCACGACCGGCGCCTGACCGGTGACGACGATCTCGCCCACGACCGCGGCAGGCGGGGCGGCCGGGGGCGCCTTGGCCGCGGGGATCGGTGTCGAGGGGACCTGGGCCGCCGCCTGCGCTGGACCAAGCATCGTCGCTGCGAACCAGATCAACCTGTGGTGCACGAACGCCTCCCGACATGAACGCAAAGTCACTGGCCACCGCGGCCCCGGTAAGCCAGGATACAAATGTATTCTCGTCGAAAGTACACGTGTATTTTCGGTAAGGTGGAGGATGGCCGTGGCGGTGAAGATTTCTGGCGCGGAGAGTCAGATCATGGAGGCCCTCTGGCGGAAGGGGCCGCTGACGCCGGACGGGATCATCGCCGAGGTCGGCGAGGCCCATGGCTGGGCGCCGGGCACCGTGAAGACCCTGATCACCCGCCTGCTGCGCAAGAAGGCCATCGCCGGCAAGCGGGAGGCCGAGGGCTATCTCTACCGGCCGCTGCTGAGCCGGACCGACTATGTGCAGTCCGAGAGCCAGAGCCTCGTCGACCGGCTGTTCGACGGCGAAGTCGCGCCCCTCGTCGCCGCCTTCGCGGAGCACCGGGCGCTCACGCCCAAGGACATCCAGCTGCTCAAGAAGCTGATCTCGGACCTCGAGGATGAGTGACGTCCTCTTGATCCTCGCCGCCGCCAACCTGGCCGCCGCCGCCGGTGTGGTGCTGGTCTTGCTGCTGCGCAGACCAGCCCGTCGGCTGTTCGGGCCGCGGATCGCCTATGGCCTCTGGCTTCTGGTTCCGCTCGCCGCCCTCGGCCTGCTGCTGCCCTCACGGGTCGAGACGGTGACGGTGCGAGCCGCGACCGTCAGCGACTCCCTGCCGGCGGGGGCGCCCGTGGCCGACGTGGCACCGACGCCTGCGATCCTCGACATCGGCGCGCTCCTGCTGGGGCTCTGGATCGCCGGGATCCTCGCCAACCTGGCATGGCTGGCCTGGCGACAGGCGCAGTTCGCCCGGGACGCCCGGGCCGGTCTCGCGGGACCTGCGGCCGTCGGGGTCCTGCGTCCCCGGGTGATCACGCCGTCGGACTTCGGGCGCCGCTATTCGCCGCGCGAACAATTCGTCGTCCTGGCGCATGAGGAGACGCACATCGTCCGGCACGACACGCGGATCAACGCCCTGGTCGCCGTGGCCCGCTGCGTGAACTGGTTCAATCCCATGCTGCTCCTGCTCCAGCGCTCGCTGCGGATCGACCAGGAGCTGGCCTGCGACGCCCAGGTGATCACCGACTACCCGAAGGTCCGACGCGCCTACGCCGAGGCCATGCTGAAGACTCAGCTGGCCACACGGCCCTTGCCGATGGGCTGCTACTGGCCCGCCGCGAGCGTCCACCCCCTGGCCGAACGCATCCGCCTCCTATCGCGCACGGCGCCTGCGCCGCGCGAACAGGCGCTGGGGCTGGCGCTGCTGAGCCTCCTGACCCTCGTGGTGGTGGGCTCATCATGGTCCGTGAAGCCGGCGAGGATCGAGGTCATCGCGTTGCCGTCCGCCAGCCTGCCGTCACCCCCCGCTCTCACCCGCATCGGGCCGACCGAGGTCCCGCCCCTGGCGCCAATGTCGAACCACGTCGCGCCCGCCACGCCAGAGCCCGCGCCACGCCTGCCTGCCGCCCGCGACACCGCCCTGGCGCAGGCCCTGGCCGACACCCGGACGGCGCCCGCGCTCGCCGAACGCGACCGGCCGCGTCAGGCGTACGAACGGGGCGCCGATCCCGGCCGACGGCCCGAGCCGCCCGAGCCATCGCCGCGCCGGATCTTCACCGCCGCGGGCCGCTCGGTGGTCGAGCCGGGCTCCGCCGTGCGCCTAGTGGCCTCGACCACCGATGCCGAGGGCCGGCCGATGATGACCGACCTGACCTCGTATGGATCACAGCACTATTTCCGGACCGGGACCTTCATCGCCAGCGGCAGCCGCGAGCGGCTGTTCACGGCGGTGGTGCAGCGCGGTCACCGGCTGTCGGTGACCGCCAGTCTGGGCAAGTCGTTTCACCCGTCGGATAGCGCAGCCATCGAGATGGCGCCCGGTGAAACCCGGACCTTCGCCCTGCCGGATGGCCGCCAGGTCGTCGTCACGGCGACGCTGAGGCGCGAAACCGAGGCCGAGCAACAGGGCGCCAGCGGGGCCTTCGAGGCGGTCAGCGATGAGATCCGCCGCAGCAGCAACGACGCTTGGCGCACCTACCGCGAAAGATGCCGCGACGGCGGTTGCTGAACCGGGTTGCCGCCTGCCCCGCCCACCCCTACTGATCGCCGATAACTAACAGGAGAACCGGTATGGCGGGCAGGCTGGACGGCAAGGTCGCGGTGATCACCGGCGGGGTTTCGGGCATCGGCCTGGGCACGGTGGAGCTGTTCGTGGCCGAGGGCGCCAATGTCATCGCCGCCGATATCCAGGACGAGAAGGGCGCGATGCTGGAACAGCGGTTTCCCGGCCGCGTCCGCTACGCCCACTGCGACGTGACCCAGGAGGCGGAGATCAAGGCCGCCATCGACCTGGCGGCCAGCGAATTCGGCGGTCTGGACATCCTGTTCAACAACGCCGGCATCTCCGACGCCATGCGCGAGATTCCCGAGATCGAGGCCGAGACCTGGAGCTGGATCTTCGACATCCTTGTCCGCGGTCCGGCGCTGGGCATGAAGCACGCCGTGCCGCACATGCTGGCGCGCGGCGGCGGCGCCATCGTCAACACCGCGTCCATCGCCGGCCTGCAGGCGGGGTTCGGCCCCATCGCCTACTCGTCAGCCAAGGCCGCCGTGATCCACATGAGCCGGGTGGCCGCCGCGCAGCTCAGCCCGCAGAAGATCCGCGTGAACGCCATCTGCCCCGGCCTGATCGCCACCTCGATCTTCGGGGCCTCGTTCGGCCTGCCGCGCGCCGTGGCCGACCAGATGGCGGCCCAGGTCGCCGACAACGCCGCCAAGGTCCAGCCGGTGCCCAAGGCCGGCATGCCCGACGACATCGCCCAGGCGGCGCTCTATCTGGCGTCCGACGCCTCGGCCTTCGTCAGCGGCACGCACCTGGTGGTCGACGGCGGCATCACCGTGGGCGGCCGGCATAGCTGGAACACCAC